>CAYUAN010000145.1:0-5484 GCA_964442545.1 uncultured Prolixibacteraceae bacterium
ACATCAAAAATCAAATTTATCGACCGTAGCCCTAGCGGAGGTGGACATCAAATATTACCAAGAAAAGAGGGCGCTTAACGGTCACTTCTTTCCTGCTATTTGGCTAATCTGCGGTATTTTGAGGTGCGCAAACGTTTAATATAATTTTTTGAAACTTCCTTGAATGCTTCCAGACTCTTGTCCGTATATTCGTTAATGGCTTTTATGCGCGAATAGGTTTTCTGCTTTGCTTCTCCGGCAGCCGTTTTCAGTTGGTCGGTTTTCGATACTTTTTTTTCGGTGGTTTTGCTTTTGGCTCTTTTTGCTTTGGTGGCCGAATTTTTTTTCTGTTCTTTATTTTTTCGTTCTTGCTTTTTCTTCGCTTCCTTTTCTTGCTCCTGCTTTTGTTTCTTCTTTTCTTTTAAACGTCTGGCACGTTTCTTCAATTGTTTTTTACGCTGCGCTTCTTCCAGCTTACGTTTTTCTTCTTCCCGTTCCTTCATAATCAACTCCAGCTTGGCTGTTTTGATGATATGGTTTTTCGACGCCCATTTTTCGTCCGGAAAAAGCTTGGCTAATTCTTTCTCGCAGAATGCCGCGATATCCGGAAAGAAACGGTCGAATTCGGCCTGATAAAGTTCATAGTCGGCTTTCAAATCGTCCACGGCATGCTCCATATTCGATTTGTTTTTCGCCCGTCGCGACATCATCTCGAAGCTGCGTTGCAGCCCGTCGAACTTGCCATAGTTGGCCAGCCAGTTTTGCATAATGATAAACGGAAGTAATTTCTTGGTGCGGCGGGGCAAAAGCGTATAATTCCGCAACAATATACCATAGCTGTACGAAGTAAAGTGGGAGAGGGATATCTCGGAATAATCATCCCAGTTGCGCGCCAAAAAGTGGTCATAAAAAATATCGGCAATAACGCCGGCATATTTATGGTATTTTTTGTGCAATCGTGCGCGGCTTTGAATAAAGGCCGGATGATGATCGGTATAATAATCGATTTTGCGATGAAGCATAATCCCGTCGATGACTTCTTGCGGCAAATGATGAATCTTATTGCCCCGGATATGGTCGGCAATAAAATTTCCCAGCATGATTTTCTCATGGTCTCCGGAAAGTTTTAAATGCGCTAAGAAATTCATCGATTCACTTTTTTATTAATTAATCCTGTCAAATAAACACGCCGGTACTAAAAAGGACGTCCGACCTGCTCAAGAACACTTATCAAATATACTGATAAATCGGGCATTTTGTTACATTAATTTACTGAAATATTTTGCTTCGCATTACCATTTCAGTAACTGTTAATCAGCATATTTGCTAATCGTGTAAAACGTAATATAACATAGCGTTAAATTTTCTAAAGAATGAGTCCGATTCTTTTAAAACGGTTGTTTATTTTTCTACATTTGCAACAATTAATGAAACCTTATTTTAAACTCAAAAATATATGCAAAAGTTAGTTTTATTAGGGGACGAGGCAATAGCTCAGGGAGCTATTGATGCCGGTTTGTCGGCCATCTATGCCTATCCCGGAACACCTTCCACCGAGATTACCGAATACGTTCTTCGCTCGAAGGAAGCTAAAGAAGGAAAAATATATGCCTCCTGGGCCACCAACGAGAAAACATCGATGGAAATGGCCTTGGGTGCTTCTTATGCCGGAAAGCGTGCAATGGTAACCATGAAGCACGTAGGCCTGAACGTGGCCGCCGATGCTTTTATGAATGCCGCCATTACCGGTGTGAACGGAGGAATTGTGGTAGTTTCAGCCGACGACCCTTCGATGCACTCATCACAAAACGAGCAGGACTCCCGCTATTACGGTAAGTTCGCCCAGATTCCTGTTTTGGAGCCTGTAAACCAGCAGGATGCGTACGATATGATGAGCTATGCTTTTGAAATGTCGGAGCGTTTGAATGTGCCGGTTTTAATCCGGATAACCACTCGTTTGGCACACTCGCGTGCCGGTGTGGAGTTGGGTGAGAAACAACCGCAAAACGAATTGCGTTTACCGAAAAATAAACGCCAGTTTGTATTGCTGCCCAGCATTGCCCGTATTCAATACAAGGAATTGCTGGCCAATCAGGAAAACTTCCAAAAAGAGTCGGAAGAAAAAGGCTATAATAAATTGCTGGACGGTAAGGATAAATCATTGGGTATTATTACTACCGGAATCGCCTATAACTACCTGATGGAAAACTATCCGGAAGGAATCGATCACCCGGTATTGCAGATTGCTCAATACCCGATGCCGATTAAGATGTTGCGTAAATTGTACGACAGTGTTGATGAAATCCTGGTGCTAGAAGAGGGTTATCCGATTGTTGAAGAGCAGCTGAAAGGGTTTTTGGAGACCGGAAAGCCGGTTCATGGTCGTTTGGACGGAACATTACCGCGTGACGGCGAATTGAACCCGAACATCGTTGCCAAGGCAATGGGCTTGAATGTGTCCGATCAGTATGATGTGCCGGAAGTGGTAGCTCCGCGTCCGCCGGCTCTTTGTGCGGGATGTCCGCATACCGATTCCTATACCGCCTTGAATGTGGTGATGGAATATTTCGGCGAAGGCCGGGTATTTTCCGATATCGGATGTTACACGCTGGCTGCTTTGGAGCCGCTCGAAGCCATTAACTCATGTGTGGATATGGGTGCCTCTATCACCATGGCCAAAGGTGCCGCCGATATGGGCTTGGTTCCCGCGGTAGCCGTGATTGGTGACTCTACATTTACCCACTCGGGTATTACCGGATTGCTGGACGCCGTAAATTCAAAAAGCCCGATTACGGTGTTGATTTTGGATAACGGAACCACCGGAATGACAGGCGGACAGGATTCGCAAGCCACCGGAAAGATCGAGGATATTTGTATCGGGCTGGGTGTTGAGCCGGAGCACGTGCGCGTGATTAATCCGATTAAGAAATATCACGAGGAGAATGTTAAGGTAATGAAAGAGGAGATGGATTATAACGGAGTATCCGTGGTAATTCCGCGTCGTGAGTGTATCATCACTTTGGGTGCCCGTATTCGTGCCAGTAAAAAGAAATAAGATTTTCATTTTTTAATACAGAAATAAGATGCAAAAAGATATAGTTCTAGGCGGAGTAGGCGGACAAGGTATTTTGACCATTGCTGCCACCATCGGTACCGCTGCAGTAAACAAAGGTTTGTACCTCAAGCAATCGGAAGTGCATGGTATGAGCCAGCGTGGAGGTGATGTGATGTCGAATCTGCGCCTCTCGTCAAACGAAATATTCTCTGACCTGATTCCTGAGGGAAAGGCCGATTTGTTGATTGGTGTGGAGCCACTTGAGGCCCTGCGTCATGTAAATATGCTGTCGAAAGACGGTTGGTTGATTACCAATGAAGTGCCTTTTAAGAATATTCCGAATTATCCGGATCTTGATCAGATCATGGCTGAGCTGAAGACATTCCCGAAGCATGTAATCCTGAATGCCGATGCTATTGCTAAGGATTTGGGTAGCCTGAAAGCAGCCAATATGGTGATTTTGGGTGCTGCTATTCCGTTTATCGGATTGGAATTGAATGATTTCAAAGGTGCTTTGAAAATGATTTTCGGACGTAAAGGTGATGATATTGTTAATTTGAACATCAAAGCTTTGGAAGCCGGAATGAGAGAAGCAGATAAGTTTATCTAAGCCGGGAACATAACATAAATCGGACGGCCCGGCATTTGCCGGGCTATTTTTTTTATCCATGCCAATGCTTCGCGAACGACTGAAAATTCCTGCCGGGCAATACCGCGTTTTCCGTTTGCATATCCTGTTTTCGATTATTCAGGGTGTGATTATGGGTGTGTTTGCCCTAAATGAATTTGTCTTTATCAAGGATATGCAGGGGACGAAATATCAATTGAGCGTGCTGTTGCAGTTGAGCGTGATTCTGATGTTGTTTTCGGTTTTTGTGAACGAGTTCTTACGACGGATTCGCGATAAACGCAAAATGCTGATTTGGGCAGCGGTTATTACCCATACACCACTCTTAGGCCTGGCATTCTTCCCCGATAATGCGGCCGGTTATGAGGCATTTCCATACTACCACATTATTTTCCTGGCAATATTTTTTATGTTTTTTCTTAATCTGATTGTGGTGCTGCCCATCATTAACCAGATGCTTAAGGCGGCCTATTCGCACGAGAATTTCGGACGTTTGTACAGCTACTCCAGCTCTGTGAATAAAACGGTATTGATGCTGGTTACTTTTGGTTTTGGTTTATTGTTGGATGTGGACAATTTTGCTTTTGTGTATGTTTATCCCGCTTTGGCTGTTTTAGGTATTTTCTCGGTATATCTGTTGGCAAAGATTGATGTGCCCCGGGAGGAGGTGGTCATCAAACGCGGATTTCTGGAGGCCAGCTTGCAATCGCTGCGGAGGATGAAAGATATTTTGCGTAATAACCGCCCCTATCGCCATTTCGAAATCGGATTTATGTTTTATGGTTTTGCCTGGATGATTACCGCAGCCATAATCGCAATATATTTCAACGAGGCCCTGCATATGAATCATGCCACCTATGGCTTTTACAAAAACGGTTACAACCTGATGGCCATTGTGCTGCTACCGTATTTCGGAAAGGTATTGGGGAAAATCGACCCCCGGAAATTTGCGGCCATTACCTTCGCGTCCTTGTTGTTTTATCTGCTGTTTCTGGCTTTGGCCGAGCATTTTCCCTATTCGTTTCAAATCGGTAGTGTCGAGATATTTGCCATGTTGATAGTGGCTTATCTGTTTTACGGAATTTTCGCGGCCACCATGGCCTTGCTTTGGTTTATCGGCTCGGCTTATTTTTGCAAAAAAGAGGAGGCCGCCCTGTACCAATCGGTACATTTATCACTCACCGGATTGCGGGCACTGGTGTCTTTTCAAATAGGAATTGTCTTTTATCAACTTTGGGGATTCAGTACTACATTTGCCATTGCCATCGTTTCACTGGCCATTGCCGTTGGCTATATGGTGTGGTCGTATCGGACCGACAAGATGACTATTGCGGAGGTTCGGCCGGAAGTTCAAAAGTAAAAGTACTACCTAAGCCCTTTTCGCTCACCACATAGATCTTCCCGTTCATGCGTTTTATAAATTCGGAAACTACTTTCAGTCCAAGCCCGGTTCCGTACTCATTTTCCGTACCCCGAATTTGATATTCAGAGTCAATAGAGAAGATATCCTCCAAATGCTCGTGCGGAATACCGATGCCTTCATCCGATATATGAATACGTACCCGGTCTTTTATTTTTTCGCTGCGAATGGTGATTACACCTTTGCTATAGCTGTATTTTATCGCGTTATTGATCAGATTGGTCAGTATGGTAAATACCATTTTCCTGTCGCCGGCAATAATACAAGACGGACTAAGCTGATTATTAATAACCAATTGTTTGCTGTCCAATTGTAATTTATTTAGCTGAATTACTTCCTCCATCAAGTCATATAATTTCAGTTTCTCCCAATGGAGTTTTAACACACCTGTTTTTGATACCG
>CAYUAN010000146.1:0-6580 GCA_964442545.1 uncultured Prolixibacteraceae bacterium
ATTGAAATCGAAGCCGAAGGGGATGCCGAGAGGTTGACTGAATATGCCAAATTCTTAAAAAACGGCGCCCTGAAATCCTATATTGAAATTTTCAGAACCGAAGAAGGTACATTTAAAAATATTCAAGGATTCACCTCATTGAAAGTCCATAAAGACAAACGTCCGCTCATTCAAAAACTCGCTAAAAAATATTTCAAGTAGTCTGAATTGAAAACGCTTAGTTACAAAATAGTCATAACCGGCCGTGTACAACAGGTCGGTTTTCGTTTTTATACCCAACAAAAGGCTCTGGAATTAGGCATTAGCGGGAGTGTTCAGAATCTGCCCGGCGGCGATGTGATGGTGATTGCGTACGGTCCGGAGCAGGCTATGCTGGAATTTATTTCGTGGTTGCACCGCGGCCCGTCACGAGCTAAGGTCACCTCGGTCGATTTACAAGAAATTCCCTTTGAACAGGTAAGCGGATTCAGGATTGCCCGGTATTAAATCTTCACAGCCCGGCTGATTTCCCTTTTACCTGGCGGGCCGGGGATCTTTTTCACTTCAAAGCCCACGGTTTTCATCGCCCGCCGGACTGTCCCTTTTACCGAATAGGTCGTCAGCACTCCTCCCCTGCTCATAGCATTGTAAATCTTCCGGAAAATATCTTCCGTCCATAAATGCGGCTGCACCTCCGGGCCAAATGCATCGAAATATACCACATCAAAATATTCCTTTTCCAATTCCATATTCCGGAAATCACATTGCAACTTTTGCAAACGGAAATAGTCTGTAATCGACTGTTTATTATCCCATGGCACTTGATGCAATTTTAGAAAGAGCGCGGTATTCTCAAAATAATTCAGCGCTTTTACTTCCGATTCCTCCAGGGGATATTTTTCCACACCCACATAATTAATTTCCAGGTTTTGCTCTTGCGCAAATAGCAAGCTAAGAAAGGTGTTTAATCCTGTACCAAAACCCAATTCCAACACATTCAGAGCACGCTTTTCACGGGCACGAAAGGCCAGGGCCTCTCGGATAAAGATATGCTTCGCCTCCTG
The DNA here is from genome assembly GCA_964442545.1 of uncultured Prolixibacteraceae bacterium. Lineage (GTDB taxonomy): Bacteria > Bacteroidota > Bacteroidia > Bacteroidales > UBA1556 > UBA6267. Next base: position 1,044 of record CAYUAN010000146.1, read on the forward strand.
TATTGCGCCAAAACTTGAATGATAAGTCTCGTCCAGGCCGGGAATAAAAATGGTGTGTGAACCATCTTTGGTTTTAATGATTTCTCTTGCTTTCATGGTCAGCACAATATTACGAAAAAGCTGATTGCCAAAAATATTGTTTCTAAAAGCGCTATTAAAAGCATCATAAAATCCCATTCCGGGCGGGCGGCAAAAAAATTTTTCAATTTCTTTTTTTAATTATACAAATTACTATCTTTGCAGCCCTGTAAAAAGGAAAAACGGCGAGGTAGCTCAGCTGGTTAGAGCGCATGATTCATAATCATGAGGTCGGCAGTTCAACCCTGCCTCTCGCTACATTTAAGAAAAAGCCTTTGCGATTTTTATCGTAAGGGCTTTTTCCATAACTGCCCGCCTTGATTTTAACAAATCCTTTTTGCCTAAAGCATTTTTTCTTTCCCCTGAATCCACTATCTTTGCTTAAACTTCAAATCAGCGCCATGATCAGAATCTTTTTCTCCCTCTTTTTTGTTTTACTCCTTTTTTTCCGGCTTCCGGCGCAGGATATCGACTATGCCCGCAAGGTAATTGGCACGATTGCCTCCGATGATTATTACGGGCGGGGCTACGTAAATAAAGGTGTAAACAAAGCCGCTAAATATATTGAGGCGCAATTCGCCGCGTTTGGCTTAAAAAGTTTTGGCAAATCTTATGCCCAGCCTTTTAGTTTTCCGGTTAATACCATTATTCAAACCAAAACATTAAACATCGACGGAAAAAACTACCGGCCCGGAACCGATTATTTAATTTCCGGTTTTTCAAAGAGCTTTAAGGGAACTTATAATCTGGTTTGCCTTCCGGACAGTATTATGAACGACAAAAAGGCGAAAATGGATTTTTACACCGGGGATTACAAAAAATCATTTGTTGTTATTCCAAAAAGCAATCCGCTGCTCCGTCAGGAAAACGAATTAAGCGCCGCCGGAGTAATCATGCTTACTGACAAGCTGACCTGGAGCATTCACCTCGGTAAAAAAGCAAAAAATTATGTGGTAATCGATATGCTGCGCGACAGCTTTCCGAAGAATGCAAAAAATATTACCATCGCTTTTAAAAGTAAGTTTTACGAAAAATACAAAACCCAAAACACCATCGGTTATATTACAGGCAGCGAATATCCCGATTCGTTTATCGTTATCGGAGCGCATTACGACCATTTGGGGATGATGGGTGATGACGCCTGTTTTTGCGGAGCCAATGACAATGCCAGCGGCACGGCCATGATGCTGAACCTGGCCAAATATTATTCCCAACCCGGAAACAAACCCAAATACAGCATTGTGTTCATTAGTTTCTCGGGAGAAGAGATGGGACTGCTCGGTTCGGTTTACTATGTGCAACATCCGCTGTTTTCGCTGGAGCGAATAAAATTTATGGTAAACATCGATATGGTGGGAAGCGGCAGCAAAGGAATTACCGTGGTAAACGGCTCCAAGTTTGAAAAAGAATTTGCCCGGATGCAAAAGGACAATGACGAACACAAATACATCAAGCGCGTGAAAATCCGGGGAGAGGCCTGTAATAGCGACCATTGCCCCTTTTATATGGCCGGCGTTCCTTCATTCTTCATCTATACGATGGGGGACGAATACACCGAATATCATAATGTGTATGACCGCCCGGAAAAACTGCCCCTGACAGCTTATGAGGGAGTTTTCAAACTGATGCGTGATTTTATAAACGGCTTTTAATTATGGGAAAACTGTATATCGTACCCACACCAATTGGTAATCTGGAAGATATTACGCTCCGTGCACTCCGCATCCTTAAGGAAGTAAAATTTGTACTGGCGGAAGACACGCGCACTTCGCGCAAACTGTTTGCACATTACGATATTCACACAGCTTTAACGGCCTACCATATGCACAACGAGCACCAAAAGGTGGAGCAGTTTGTGGAACAAATTGCCAATGGAGCGGATGCCGCGCTTATCAGCGATGCCGGAACGCCGGCTATTAGTGATCCGGGCTTTCTATTGGTGCGCTCCTGCATCGAAGCGGGCATCGAGGTGGAATGCCTGCCCGGAGCCACCGCCCTGATCCCCGCATTGGTAAATTCCGGACTCCCGGCCGATCGATTTGTTTTCGAAGGTTTTCTTCCGCATAAGAAAGGCCGTCAAAGCCGCCTTGCCGAACTGGCGGAAAATAAATACAGCTTTATCCTTTACGAATCACCCCATCGCTTGCTTAAAACACTCGCCCAACTTGCTGAAGTGCTCGGCCCCGACCGCAAGGCTTCCGTTTCGCGGGAACTGACTAAGATTCACGAGGAAAACGCACGAGGCACTTTGGAAGAATTAATTAATCATTTTTCAAAAAAGACGATAAAAGGCGAGATTGTTATTGTAGTGGCGGGAAAGAAATAACTTTAGATGTCCGACGCCCAATCGGGAATCAATTTCCATGCCTCCGGAGGTGCAGGCTCTTTGACAGCCGATTTCAGAATATCAAGAAAAACACTACGATGAATTTCGAACGCCCCCAGACTAAGCAGGTGAGGATTGGAAACCTGCGAATCGATAAAGCTGAAATCCCAGCGTTTCAGATGCTCCGAGAGGGCTACAAAAGCAACTTTGGAAGCATCGCGGGCAATATGAAACATCGATTCACCATAAAACACTTTTCCCATGGCCACACCATAAAGTCCCCCGGCCAATTCACCGTTCAGGTATGCCTCAATAGAATGCGCATAACCCATTTTGTGCAAAAGCACATAGGATTCAATCATTTCTTCGGTAATCCAGGTACCTTCTTTATCGCGCCGCAAATCCCCGCATAGGCGCATAACCTTTTCGAATTGCGTATCAATCTTTATTTCAAAAATTCCCTTGCGAATAGTACGGCGCAAACTCTTTGCTATTTTCACCTCGCCCGGTATAAAAATCGGACGCCAGGCCGGAGACCACCACATCACAGGATCATCTGAATTGTACCACGGAAAAATCCCCTGGGAATAAGCCAGGAGCAAGCGGTCCACATTCAAATCACCCCCAACAGCCAATAATCCCGACTCATCAGCCTGAAATGGGTCAGGAAACATTAACTCATTTGATAATTGGTAGATCATTTAATTATGTTAAATAATTTATGTGATTATTTTCCCGATAAATACCGGAGACAATAGCTTTTATAATCTACGTTCAGCAATAGCAAAAGGTTGCACGAAAATCTGACTTTTTCACTTTATTTTCGAAAAAAAATAAGCCTTAAATTCTACTATTTTTTAAGAGGCTTAAAGTCCATATTTTATGTACTTTCGCTTTATGGTTCCGAAGCCGGAAAATCCGGGTTTGGCTAAGAGGGAATCAGGTGAAAATCCTGAACAGTGCCCGCTGCTGTAAGCTCTTCAAAATTTGAGCAAATGCCACTCCGGCTCCCAAAGCCGGGGGAAGGCGCTCAAAAATTACGGAGTAAGTCAGAAGACCTGCCATATAAAACAACAGGAAATCCTTCGGGGAAAAAGGATGTGAGCTTATGCGTAGATTTATCATTTTCATTTGGGCTATTTTAGGCTGTGTACAATTGGGTTTGACTCAAGTACAAGCGGACAGTATCGCGCGCAAATACAGCCTCCAACCCGTAAGTGTTACCGCTTATAAAATGAAATGGATTCCACAACCCGATATCCAAAAGTTTGATATAAAAGATAATGCGGCATTGCAATCTGACGGAATAGCCACTCTTTTGAATGACTATGCCAATGTGAATCTACGCTCATACGGTTATCCGGGCTTGATGAACGTGAGTATGCGCGGTGCGGGTTCAAACCATACGGCCCTGCTATGGAACGGATTTAATCTGCAAGACCCGATGAACGGCGGGGTGAATATGCTGCTATTTCCGCTCTTTTTTGTGGACGAAGTACAAATACAAAAAGGCGGCGGGTCGGCTCTTTTTGGCAGTGGCGCTATGGGAGGCGTTATTTCTTTGGAAAACAATTTGAAATTCTCCGGCGGTCTGCAGGCGGGCGCTTTTCTTTCGGCGGGCAGTTTCGATAATTATGGCGGCGGCGTTTCGGTGCGCCAATCGGGGGAAAAAGCCGTATTTCTGATTAAAGCGTTCAGCAAATACGGCAAAAATGATTTTCCCTTCGTCAATACCGAGCAATTCGGGCAACCCGAAGTACGGCAGGAAAACGCGGCTTTGACGCAATGGGGACTATTGCAGGAAAACGCCTTTCGGATCAAAAAAAGACAAAAACTGCAAACACATATCTGGTATCAAAAAACCGACCATGAGCTGCCACCCAATATGGCCCAAATGACCGGCTCGAAAAAACAATTGGACGAATCATTGCGCGGAAGTGCCGACTGGTCGTACCATCTGCCGGATATCAGATTCGATTTGCGCAGCGGATTGTTTCTGAACAGGCTGCATTATACCGACCCCGAAAGCAATATTGACGCACTGCACGAGAGTTTTCAAAGCATCACCGAAGGGGAAGTGAGTTGGGCGCTGTTTGACAAACGCGACCTGTTGAATGCCGGATTGAATTACACTTACGAAAAATCAATATCGGACCAATATGCGGATGATGTCAGCCGGAATCGTGTGGCGATATTTGCCTCCTACAAACTGGCACTGCAAGCATTTACCCTTATCATTAACGGGCGAGAGGAATATGTGGACGAGCAGTTTACGCCCTTCACGGGCGCGGCAAATCTTGGTGTGGAATTGGGCGGTTTCCATCTTTACGGCCGCTTCTCCACCAATTACCGCATTCCGACTTTTAATGATTTGTATTGGTACGACGGCATGGCAAAAGGGAATCCGGATTTGAAAGATGAATCCTCATGGAATACGGAGCTGGCCGTAAATTACAAACTTTCGAAGGATACCAAGCGGATATTTGAATTGAGCAGTACTGCTTTTTACGGAAGATTTACCAACCTTATTCAATGGGTTCCCGAACAAGGCGTTTGGACACCGGTAAACAAAAAGGAAGTATTGTCGCGAGGACTGGAAAACCGAATCAGTTATCAGCACAGCATCAGTAAAAAATTAATCATAGGCACCAGGATGAGTTACTCTTGGATAAAATCCACATTGGAAGAAAAAACCGACAACGAGCCGGATGACGTGCTGCACAAACAACTGATACTTACGCCAGAGCATCAAGGGAATATACAACTGAAAATCAATTATAGCGTATGGAGCATCGAATATATCCAAAGCATTGTGGGCAAACAATATATAACTGCCGACCATACGGACGCCATGGATGCTTATACTCTGGGAAATTTAGTATTTGGCTTTTCGGGCAAAAGCGAACGCTTTCCCTTGCATATTTTCCTCCGCTGGAACAACATTTGGGAAACCGTATATCAAACCATGCCCGGTTATGCCATGCCGCTGGCAAATTACGAGCTTAACGTCCATTTACTAATCAATCAAAAACCGAAAAAATGAAATATCTAAACCTTTTACTCCTTTTTAGCATTCTGAGCTTGTGGAGCTGCGATAAAGACGAAACGGAAAACGAGCAGCCCCTGCCCGATT
>CAYUAN010000147.1:0-6642 GCA_964442545.1 uncultured Prolixibacteraceae bacterium
CCACGCTTTGCTCGGATGATTATGCGCACCGAAGGTCATCAAGCCTGTAGAGATGTTAACCTTTTATATTTTTTGATTTTTCATTTACGAATTTGTAAATGCTTCCACTCCCAACCCCGCATTCTTTTTAGAATCTGTTCAGATTATTTTTCAGAGCCTGATAACACTGATTCTTATAAAATTTTCAGCCAGCTATCAGTTTCACAGTATAGCTCAGTGTTGTACATAGAGAAACACCGTAAAACCATCTAAACTTATATGCCCTTATATGCCTTATATAGTTCAAAAAATCTTTGCGCAAACTGTGTCTTCTTCACGCCATCTCCTAACGAGGTATGATTCCAATAATACCCTAAAATTTATTCGAAAATAAAGTGTAAATTCGCATAAATAAACCTCAAAACACGAACTCATGGAAATCAAAGAATTAGTTATAAACACCTTAAAAAATTCAACAGAGCCTTTAAAAGCAGGTGAAATCGCCGAGAAGGCAGGCATTGATAAAAAGGAAGTGGACAAAGCACTCAAGAGTCTGAAAAAAGAAGAAGCCGTTATTTCTCCAAAACGTTGTTATTACGCCGCAAAATAAAAACCAATGAGCAGCATAGCCGAAAAATTAAAGAGCATCAAAGGGCAACTACCCGAGAAAGTACGTTTGGTTGCCGTTTCGAAAACCAAGCCCGTGGAACTGATTATGGAAGCTTACGAGGCCGGACAGAAAATTTTCGGTGAGAATAAAGCTTTGGAAATGCGGGATAAACACGAGGCCCTGCCCAAAGATATTCACTGGCATTTTATCGGGCATCTGCAAACGAATAAAGTAAAATATATTGCGCCCTTCGTCAAGCTGATTCACTCGGTGGACAGTTTTAAGCTGCTCAAGGAAATAAACAAACAAGCAAAAAAGCACGACCGTATTATCTCCTGCCTTTTGCAGTTTCATATTGCCACGGAAGAAACCAAATACGGCCTGAACCCGGAAGAGGCCTACGAGATTCTGAACAATCCCGAGTTTAAGGAAATGAAAAATATCCGTATTACCGGAGTGATGGGAATGGCCACCAACACCTTTGATACGGAATTGATTCGCAGCGAATTTGCCTATCTGCGCGACATCTTTCAGAACCTGCGCTATGATTTCTTTTTAAATGATATTTTCTTCCGCGAAATATCTATGGGGATGTCGGGTGATTTTATGATTGCCGTGCAGGAAGGAAGCACAATTGTCCGTATCGGCAGTTCAATTTTCGGAGCCAGGGGTTAAGTTTCCGATTCATGCATTAGTTGCTCATGCAACTTAAAAACCTGCTCCAAAACCATATCCGTATCCGAATTACGGATAATATAATCTGATTTTTCCGCACGCATTTCATCCGTCCATTGCTTGCTCACCCGGTCGAGCACCTGCTGCCTGTTCACATGGTCGCGCTCCATCACACGGGCGATACGCTGTTCCACCGGAGCGGTCACACTCAGCACGCGATCAACATTTTTGTCAAATCCGGCTTCAAACAAAATAGCCGCTTCCTTTACCACATAAGGCGCCGCATTTTGTTTCTGCACCCACTGCTTAAAATCTTCTTCCAACAAAGGGTGAATTAACGCATTCAATTTCGCCAATTCCTTTTCGTCCTTGAAAACGATGGAAGCCAATACCGCCTTGTCCACCTTATTCTCCGCGTCCAAAACACGATTTCCCCAAAGCTTACGCAGCTCATTCTTTACGGGCTCCTCATCCAGAAACTTCTTAGCTTCAATATCCGCATAATATACAGGCACGCCCAACTCTTCAAAAATACGCGCGATGGTAGATTTGCCGCTGCCGATTCCGCCGGTAAGTCCCAGGATAATCATTATTTCAAGATGATAAACTCCACTTTATCCACATTCAGATAAGCCGACTTAACAAAATCGGGTTTGCGAACAATACGCGGAATCAAGTGCTCTTTGGTTAATACGTCCATCGAATCCACTTCAACCACCACCACGAAGGAGCTATCCGAGATATTATCGCGTTCGGGGATGGGAATGGAATAGGTTACGTTTACTTTTGCCGGGAAGGTTCTGATTTTCAAATCAGGAATAGTGGTTTCCACCACCAATGGAACCGTTGTAGAGAACTCCGAGAACTTGGCTACGATTCCGCTGACCTCTACCGAAGCAGGATTCAGCTTTATCAAGGGATTCTCGGTTTTCAGGGCCAGTTTCTTTTTAAAGCTCTTATCCAAACGCTCAAGCACCAGACTGTCCGCCACAACAAACTTCATCTTTTTCACGGCCAGTGCGGGGCCGGTAACCTCCACCGTCGGCGGGTCGATTTTCAAGCCTTTGTAAAGTGTATTGCCCTGCACAAAACTAAGTTTGGAATTTACTTTTACAGGAACCTTGCGGGTAATCAGGGTATCGAATACAAAATATATGGAATCGGGCTTAATCTTATTTCCAATCGGATCCACCCCCAGCTGGCTGCTGATATCGTAGGCAAACAGATGCGAAGGAATACTGGCTACCCAGCGTTTATAACGTGTGGGTTGCAATTCCAGCTTACTCAAATCAATATGCACCTTTTTGTTGTTGCGCAAAGCGATGGTCATCATCTTAAATCCTTGCGACTCGACCTGAACTTTAAGCGTGGAAACAGGCTTATTTACCAATATCATTCCTTCGGGATAGTCGGTATAACCTATCGGAATCTCAATTTCTTTGCTGTACTCATCCGACATTTTCATCATCAGCCAGATAAAAGCGGATATCAGCACACAAATAAGATAAACTTTGAGGTCCATCCGCGAAAGGGACTTCCGGACCAATTGCCATATTTGGTTGAAACGATTCACGCACCAAATTTAAGGTCTTTTTTTGAATAGTGCGGTAAATAAAAAGCGGACACCGGGAATCACCCGATGTCCGCCATATTTTTGCATATCCCGTATTATTTCGCCTGTCCTACCGTAGTGTCGCCACTGGGCGAAACGGCATCTTTATTGATTTTCAGACGTCCTTGGCCTTCCACTTCAATCACGAAAGTCTTATCCGAAATTTCCAAAATCTTTCCATGGATACCGCCAACGGTTACAATCTTATCACCCTTTTTCAATGCCTCACGCATTTTAGCCGCTTCTTTGGCTTTTTTCTGCTGCGGACGAATGATGAAAAAGTAAAAAACAGCGATAATTAAAACCATCATAATTATCCCGTTGTAGGGACTTTGCTCTCCTCCACCTTGTGGAGCCATTAACATTATACTTAGTACGTTCATTTCTGTATTGTTTTTATTGTTACTTATTATTCTATTTTAATATTCCGAAGCGGGAACCACCTCCGCCCTGATTTTCAATTCCACAATATTGGGCTGGGTGTTGGCAATAATGGTTGCCGTTTTGAAATTCATACCCGGTTGGTGACTGCTGTCAAAGGTAAGCTCGATTACGCCCTCGCCGCCAGGAGGAATCGGATCTTTCGGATATTCGGATGCCGTACATCCGCATGAAGTCTTCACCTGACTAATAATTAAGTCCGAGCCGCCCACATTTTTGAATTTAAACTTAAAACTCACTTTAACGCCGTCAATAAGCTTTCCGAAATCATGCTCGGTAGTCTTAAACTGAAACTTCGGCAACGACCCCATATCGGCTTTTCCTTCCGCCGAAATCGGATTATTCACCAAATCAGGAGAAAGTTTACCCTTATTGCTTTGGCCGCACGAAACCACAAATAACAGCGACACGGCAAGGATTCCCAATGTTAAAATTCTGCTTTTCATAAGCTCTGTTTTTAAGCAGTGCAAATGTACACTAATTTTTATTGCTTTTGTGGGAAAATAGTTTAGGTAAACACAAGCTCTGTTTACAAATAAATAGCTGAGCATTAAATCAATTATAGATGTTTATTCAGAATCTTTGTTTTCTCAATCGCACCTTCCAGAGCCGGCATAAAACGCGATTTTTTCAGTTCATTTAAATAGTTTTGATTATGCAAATCAGAACCCAGAAAACTGATTAAGTTTTCGGCCAACAAGCGTTCGGCTATCTTTTTAGATTCCGGGCTGTACCATCCCGTCAGCGAATTGATATTCATTTGCAGCAGAATATTGCGGTCATACAAATCGCGGTATTTCTGAAAATCAGTATGCCAGTAGCGATAACGTTCGGGATGGGCCAAAACAATCTGATAGCCGCGTGTTTGCACATCAAAGAAAATTCCATTCAGGTTCGGATGCTCTTCAATATACGACAGTTCCACCAAAAGATGATTATTGCCAAAGGTCAATAAATCACCGGACTCCACCTTATCCATAAAACCGTCATCAATCATATATTCGGCCGCGGCCTCCAATTCTATTTCAATTTGCTGGGCTTTCAATTCCGCCCGAAGGCGTTCGAGTCCCTCACGGATAATCTCGGGTGTATTGCGGTAATAATCGGCCATAATATGGGGTGTGGTAATCAGCTTACGGTATCCCAGAGCCTGCATCTCACGAATCAGTTCAATGCTTTCCTCCATGGTTTTACTGCCATCGTCAATACCCGGTATCAGATGCGAATGCAAATCCGTATGCAAATTCCCCAAATTAACGGGCTCTTTCAGATGCTTGGGTGAACGTCCGAATAATTTAGCAAGTTTCATACTCGCAAAACTATGCAAAAAAGCAAATCAATAATGGTGAATTTCCCGCAGGAATACTGTCCGTTAAAAAAGACCGCATAAAAATAATACCGCCCATACAATTTTTTAATACTTTTATCTTTTTAAATATATGCTGTTATTAAACATATTTTTATAACGACTATGAAACAAAAGTTTATTCTTACTTCTATTATTTTAATGCTGGCTGTATCAAGCGGTTTTGCACAATTCGGAATTGGTTTTCGCGTAGGAGGCGCCTCCACAAACCTAACAGGTATCGGGGCTAATGTTAAAGACTTTATTCCCGACCCCAAGCTTAAATTTGTCGGTGGCGGCGTTGTTAATTATTCTTTTGCGCGTTTATTCGCAGTACAGACAGAGATTCTCTATTCCGGAAAAGGTTCCGCAATGCAATATTTTTATGAAGATCAGAGTTTGCGCGGAGTGGTAAAAATGGATATCCGTTTAGGCTATTTGGCTGTTCCTGTGATTGCCCAACTAAAGATGGGTGACAGGAATTCCTACTTCCATTTTGATTTCGGAATAGTTTTCAACCAGTTGGTCCATAAAAAATATTCAGCAACTATTGCCGCTGAAGATGATAAAGGCAATGTTCTTCCCGAAACAGAATATCTAATTGAAAATTTCGAGCCTAATAGTCAGGATATGGGCTATCATTTCGGAATCGGATTGGTGGCAAACGGACTACTATTCGATTTTGCATACGAACTAGGTATTCGTGATGTATATCCGTCCAATACCCAAGGACTTAATATTCGAAACCGCGCATTTAAAATTAGTGTGGGCTATATGTTCCAATACTAAGTTATTTGGGCATTAAATTAAAAAATCAAGGCGTACATTCTCCGGAATGTACGCCTTATTTTTTTAGGTTGGCTTAGGAAAATTTATTCCGCTTTATATTCCTCCTCCGCCTTATCCGTATCCGCACTTTGATTTTTACTTAGCTCCTGCAATTCCGTTTTCATCAACGCCACTTCCTGAGCCAGTGTCCGGTTTTTATCATGCAGCTTGGATACTACTACCGACAAATGAATCAGATAAACAAAGATGGCAAATATTGCCGAAGTAAATACCAGATTAGGAGCATCATAAACTCCGAAAAGCTCGGCAAAAACTACCAGCCCATCTCGCCAAAACGAAAATATTATGAGCAATATGGTGCTGATTACCCAAAAAATAGCATACTCTTCACGCAGTTTTCCTTTAATGATTAAACGACTGACGAAATAGAGAAACGCTAAGCTGACAACGATGCTGATAATCTGAATCCGATACGAATAATATTCCATAATTTCTTGTTTTATTATTTGTTACGTATGTATGAATAAATAATGGCCAGGCTGACTTTTACCATATAATATAATTGGTCAAAATAGCGAATGGAGGATACACCACCCTGCCGTTCAGCCATGGTTACAGGCACTTCCACGATTTCCAATCCTTTTTTCAAATACAAAATAATGGACTCCGGCTCCGGATATTCATCGGGATAATACTCATAAACCAGTTCCAGAGCTTTGCGGTCCAACATCCTAAAACCGGAAGTATTGTCCAATATGCTGCGTCCGGTGAGCAGGTGAATCAGGTTTTTCAGATAGTTAATCCCCATACGCCGCATTCCGGTGGACTGAAAGCCCTCTTTGCGGATAAAGCGCGAACCAATAGCCACATTGGCATTCGAATTTATCAGAGCTTCGTAGAGTTTATAAATCTCGTTGGCAGGATGTTGTCCGTCTCCGTCCACCTGAACGGCATAGTCGAAATCATGCTCCAGAGCATAACGAAAACCCGTTTGTACCGCCCCGCCAATCCCCAAGTTCACAGGCAAGTCGAGCAATACACAGTCAAGCTGTTCCGCTATCAAGGCGGTACGATCGGTGGAGCAATCGTTTACCACAACTGCCTGCAACTGCACCGAATCAATCGCCACCGCATTAATGGATTTCACCACCTTCGCGATACTTTCTTCTTCATTATATGCCGGAATTACAA
>CAYUAN010000148.1:0-4971 GCA_964442545.1 uncultured Prolixibacteraceae bacterium
GAACCCCACGATTAAACGGAAGTTTTAACTAATTAAAAAAGATCAAATGAACAAAACATTTACCTTAATCTTAATGATGGCGGCACTTCTGCCGCAAATCGTGTGGGCGCAGTACAAACTGACAGGAAAGGTACTCGACGGCCAAACCAACGAAAGTCTGCCGGCGGCACACATTATGTTAAACGGTACATTCCGGCAAACCGTGAGCAACGAGCACGGCCAATTTAGCATGACCAATCTAAAACCGGGAACCTACGAATTAAAGGTCTCTTATCTGGGTTATGAAGATTTGGTGACGCAGATTAAAATCAGTAACAAAGATGTGGACATCAAATTGAAATTACAGCCCACCACCATACTGGAAGATGAGGTGGTAATTATGGCCACCCGCGCCCATGATGCCACGGGCACGACCTACCAAAACCTGAATAAGCAGGAGATTGAGAAAATGGATGTCGGGCAGGATATTCCCTATATACTGAACCTGACCCCCAGCATGGTCAGCACCTCGGATGCCAGAGCCGGCGTGGGTTATACGAGCATGCGTATTCGCGGTACGGATATCAGTCGCATCAATGTAACTATCAATGGTATTCCCGTAAACGACCCCGAAAGCCAGGGCGTTTGGTGGGTGAATATGCCTGACCTGGCCGCATCGCTCAACAGTATTCAAATCCAACGCGGTGTAGGGACCTCGACAAACGGTACCGGTGCTTTTGGCGCAAGCATCAATATGCAAACCTCCACTTTGAATCGCGAACCCTTTGCCGAGCTGGGCGTAACCTACGGCAGTTTCAATACGCAGCGTTACCGGGTAAACACCTCCACGGGATTGATAAACAATAAATGGAGCGTGGATGCGCGCCTCTCAAAGCAATACAGCGACGGATATATCGACCGTGCCTTTTCCGACCTGAAGTCATTTTATGTTTCAGGAGCCTATTACGGAAAACGCAGCATACTACGTATCAATGTGTTTTCGGGTAAAGAGAAAACCTATCAGGCCTGGTATGGAGTACCCAAAGATTCGCTATGGGACAACCCGACCTATAACCCTTATACTTACGACAATCAGACGGATAATTACCAGCAGGACAATTACCAATTGCTTTATTCCAAAGAGTTGAACAGCCATTGGAACATCAATACCGCCCTGCACTACACCAAAGGCCGCGGCTATTACGAAAGCTTTAAAGAAAACCGCAAGCTGAGTGATTACGGCCTGCCACCTTATATAATAGGCAACGATACCATTACCCGTACCGACCTGGTGCAACAAAAGTGGCTGGATAATGATTTTTACGGAATAACGGCTTCGGCTAATTACAATAACCGAAAGAACCTGCAATTGAATATCGGCATGGCGCTGAATCAATACCTGGGCGACCATTTCGGAAAAATCATTTGGGCCGAATACGCCCTGATGGGCAAAGATTACGAATGGTACCGCAACGACGGCAAGAAAAACAACTTCAATATTTTCGTCAAGGCAACTTATGATATCGGGGATAAATTCAGCGTGTACGGCGATATGCAATACCGTATGATTGATTATTGGATGAGTGGTATCCACGATGATTTTAAGAATCTGGACGGTTATTATCATTTCGAATTCTTCAACCCCAAACTGGGCGGAAGCTATAAGCTAAACGACCGCAACAGTATTTATCTGTCGGCTGCCGTTGCCCAAAAAGAGCCCAGCCGCAACGACTTCCGTGATGCCGACCCGGGCAAAACGCCTAAAGCGGAATTTCTGATTGACTATGAGGCCGGATACAGCTACGATCTTACCAATTTTAAGCTGAACGCCAATTTCTACTATATGGATTATACCGATCAGCTGATTATGACCGGAAAAATAAATAATGTGGGCACGCCCATTATGACCAATGTGGATAAATCCTACCGTATGGGACTGGAACTGATGCTGGCTGCACATCTTACCAAATGGCTGAACTGGTCGTTTAACACCACTCTGAGCCGTAATAAAATCAAGGATTTTGTAGAATATGTGGACGACTGGGATACCTGGAGTCAGATCGAAACCCCATTGGGCACTACCGATATCGCTTTTTCACCAAATCTGATTATGGGCAATCAATTTGACTTTAACTTTAAGAAAAAATTCTTTATCGCATTGAATTCAAAATATGTGGGCGCCCAATATATCGATAATACCTCTAACAGTGAACGCATGCTTGATGCATATTTTACGACCGATGTACGATTTACTTACAAATTAAAAACCAAATGGATTCGCAATATCGACCTGAATTTGAGTGTCAACAATGTATTTAACAGCAAGTATGTGAGCAATGCCTGGGTATATCAGTACAAATCGGGAGACGGCAGCTACGATGGTTCGTACGGCGATCCCTACTCCAATCCCGGCGATAAGCCCGGATATTACAATATGACCGGATATTTTCCACAGGCAGGCATAAATTTTCTGGCTGGAATAAATATTAGATTTTAAAATTATTGGTATATAGAATATTTTTTTAATTTTGGCACCTCAATACTTAATTGAAAAAATCGAATAATTATTAATTAATAAAATTTAAATTTTATGGAAAATCTTGACAAGTACATTGACATTCTAAAAACGATGGCGGTAGAATATGGCCCGAGACTAATCGGTGCTTTATTAGTCCTGTTTATCGGATTTAAAATTTCATCAGCGATTGCCAAAGGCTTACGCAAATCATTGGCAAAAAGCAAAATCGACGATTCACTGATACCTTTTTTAAGCAGTTTGACTGCTACCATGCTGAAAATATTGGTAGTAATCAGCGTTATGGGTATGCTGGGTATCGAAATGACCTCATTCATTGCCATCTTAGGAGCCGCCGGTCTTGCCGTTGGTATGGCCCTTTCAGGCACCTTGCAGAATTTTGCAGGCGGAGTTATGATTCTTATCTTCAAGCCGTTTAAGGTTGGGGATTTTGTAGAAGCCGGAGGCCAAATGGGAGTAATTAAGGAAATTCAAATTTTCAACACCATTATGACCACCGTGGATAATAAGCGTATTATTATTCCGAATGGCGGTTTATCAAATTCCACCATGACTAACTTCTCGGCTGAGCCTTTCCGCCGTGTTGATTTCACCTTTGGAATCGGATATAGCGACGATATCGACAAAGCCCGTAAAGTGATTATGGACGAGATTGCCAAATTGCCACAGGTATTGAACGAGCCTGCAGAACCTTTTGTTGGTGTAAGCGAATTGGCTGACAGTTCAGTAAATTTCGCCGTTCGTGTTTGGGTTAAAGGCGCCGATTATTGGGATGTATTTTTCGCATTGAACGAGAATGTAAAGAAAGCATTTGACGCGAATAACATCAGCATTCCGTTCCCGCAAACCGATGTACATATTTATAACGAAAACAATTAATCCTTAATTGAACGAAAAATGAAGAAATTAGTACTACTTACATTTATTGTATTGGGATTGAGCTTTTTTGCTCAGGCACAGAAAGATACTTCATACTGGACAAAAGGAGGTATGATTGGAATCAACGGTACACAAACCGGATTTAAGAACTGGGCACAAGGAGGGCAAAATACCATTGCCGCCACCGGAACGATTTTATTACAAGCTCGCTATAAAAAAGGTAAGAATGCATGGGATAATATGCTTTTATGGAATTTAGGAGCATCCAAGGTGGGCACAGATTTTACAAAAAAATCGGACGACCAACTGGAGTTTAACTCAAAATACGGTCACCAGGCATCAGAGCATTGGTATTATTCGGCACTGTTTAATTTCAAAACCCAATCAATAATCGGCTACGAGTATCCTACAGACAGCACCCAAGTAAAATTCTCCGGTTTTCTTGCCCCGGCTTACATCAAGCTTGGTTTGGGTATGGATTACAAACCTAATGATTTTATCTCCGTTTATATTTCGCCGGCCACTGTTCGTTGGTTGATTGTAAATGATGACAATTTGGCAAATGCCGGTGCTTTTGGTGTGGATAAAGCGGTTTACGATACTTTAGGAAATATGATTAGCGCAGGACAAAAAGTACAGACACAATTTGGTGCATACTTACGTTTTGTATTCGAAAAAGAAGTAATTAAAAATGTAACTGTGGGATCTATTTTCGAACTGTACAGCGATTATCTTAAAGAACCGCAAAACATTGATATTAATTGGCAATTGCTTATTACTATGAAAGTAAATGAATTCATGAACGCACAAATTAAGACTAATTTAATTTATGATCATGATATTCCTGTGGGTATTGATGATACGGGAGATGGAAAATTTGACCGTTTCGGACCGCGTACGCAGTTTAATGAGCAAATCAGTATCGGACTTATGTATAAGTTTGGTAAGGTAGAAGAATAAACAATAATAAAAATGGCAACGGAAACGCCGGGATAATTTATTCCGGCGTTTTTTTTATTCCTCATGTTTATAATGGGGAGACTTTGTGGAATTATTCACGATATTTTGGTAGTTGTTGCACAAAAGGCACAAAGAAGACGCGGAGTTGCACAGAGTATTTTGAAGCATATAAGGCATATAAGGATATATAAGTTTTGATTGGTTCTCTGTGTTACACTGTGGAATCAATAGGTGGCTATCGCACAAAGAAGACACAAAGTTTCACAAAGATGTGCCTATTAATTTAGCGCCTGATAATCCTGATTGCGCTGATTATAATTTTCAGCCGGCTGAAAATTATAAAAGAATCAGAGAAATCAGGCTCCGTAAAAACAGTATCAGTAAACGATTGGTTAAGGTTTCTTAGACGCAGATTTGTATGATTATATATGATTGGCTTCCTGTGTTTTTCTTTGAAAAACTTCGGAAGCTTTTTAAGTATTGCAAAGCAATGCTTAAAAAAATCATAAGAATCATATTAATCAGCGTCAAAAATATTATCGCCATATTTTGATTGTTTCACTGCGTAACTCTGTGTACCACACTGTGTAACTCTGTGAAATCTCTATGGATATTTT
>CAYUAN010000149.1:0-1944 GCA_964442545.1 uncultured Prolixibacteraceae bacterium
AAGCAGAAAAATAAATACGTAAAATATTTTCATAAATAATGGATTAGTACGGTT
Organism: uncultured Prolixibacteraceae bacterium; assembly: GCA_964442545.1. Taxonomy (GTDB): domain Bacteria; phylum Bacteroidota; class Bacteroidia; order Bacteroidales; family UBA1556; genus UBA6267. The sequence goes on from CAYUAN010000149.1 coordinate 55, forward strand.
TGAGTTTGGTTTTAGAAATAGGCTTGCAAGGTAGTAAATTTTGGAATTGACTGTCAACAAGCGGCGAAAATTTCTTGCCCGTTTCACCCGCTTTTCTTTGTACTTTTGCCCCGGATTATGGGACGAATAATGGCAATTGATTACGGGCAAAAGCGTATCGGACTGGCGGTAACCGACGAAAATCAAATTATCGCTACCGGGCTGGATACCGTGCACGTAAAAGATATTCACCACTACATCAAGGACTACGTGCAGCGTGAGTCTGTTGAATTATTTGTGGTAGGATTGCCCTTGCAGATGGACGATACCGCTTCGGAATCCGAGCAGTTTATTAAGCCGTTTATCGGATGGCTGCGCAATACCTTTCCGGATATTCCGGTGGAGCGTGTGGATGAACGTTATACTTCGCAAATGGCTTTTCAGGCGATGATTGACGGCGGAGCGAAAATGAAAAAGCGCAGGGATAAAGCTTTGATTGATAAAATTAGCGCGACCATAATCCTGCAAACGTATTTAGAATCAAAAACATAAGAAAATGATTTTACCAATATTGGCCTACGGACATCCGAATCTGCGGAAGATAGCCGAGGATATTGATAAAGATTATCCGGCTTTGGATAAACTTTTGGAGGATATGTATGAAACAATGTATGCCTCAAACGGTGTGGGACTGGCTGCTCCGCAAATTAATAAGTCCATCCGGCTGTTTATTATCGACGCTTCGCCTTTTGCCGACGAAGTGCCTGAGTTGGAGGGCTACAAAAAAGTATTCTTCAATGCCCAAATTGTTGAAGAGAGTGGTAAGGAGTGGGCGTTTAACGAGGGCTGCCTGAGTGTGCCGAAGATTAATGAGGACGTAAAGCGTAAATCCAAAATCAGGATTCATTATTATGATGAGAACTGGAATTACCGTGAGGATGAGTTTGACGGTATTGTGGCACGGATAATTCAGCACGAATACGATCATCTGGAGGGGGTGCTTTTTGTGGATCGTGTGAGCCCGCTGCGAAAAACAATGCTGAAAGGAAAGCTGACGGATATTTCCAGAGGTAAAGTGGATGTGGATTACCGGATGATTTTTCCGGCTTTGAAAAAAGGAAGACGTTAAATCAAAAATTTTTTTGCGATGAATAAGAATCAGCTAATACGTTTTGTGGGATTTTTGCTTTTTGCCGCTTTTGTTTCGGCTTGCGGAACACCAAGTACTAATAATACTGAGCGGGATGTTAAAAGCGATGTAACAAAGTTAGAGCAGGAATTATACAGCAGTAAAGGAATGCTGGATATGGATAAGGCCGATTCAATGGTGGATTTATATTTCGAATATGTGGAGGAGTTTCCTGATGATACATTGAGTGTTCGTTATTTGTTTAAGGCCGCGGAATTGCAAATGGGTATGAATAAAAATCTGGAATGCATCAATACGCTGACAAAGCTGCAGGATAATTATCCCGATTGCAGCATTATGCCGATGGTGTTGCACTTTAAGGCTTTTGTGTATGACGATAAATTTCAGGACTTTGATAAAGCTCGGGCCTGCCTGGATGAGTTGATTACAAAATATCCCAATGACCCTTTGGTGCCCAACGCCAAGGCATATCGTGAAATGATTGGTAAAGATCCCAATGAGGTTTTTCGTCAGAATGATTCTTTGAATAATTGATTCTAATGTTGAGAGATTAAGGATTGTTAAGCGGCTGCTGCATAAAGGGCGCAAAGGAGACACGGAGTTACACAAAGATTTTTTTGAACCCTATAAGGCATATAAGGGCATATAAGTTTTTGAGAGTTTCACGGTGTTACACAGTGTGTGACACAGTGTTTCACAGTGAGGATATTTACAAATTCGTGTGCATTCGTCCAATCCACGCTTAACTCAAATCCGAGCAA
>CAYUAN010000150.1:0-7609 GCA_964442545.1 uncultured Prolixibacteraceae bacterium
TGCCTTGATAGCAATTGTCCTCGGTCTTTATTTCGATTTATCACGTGGCGAATGGCTTTGGATTATTGTTTCCATCGGGATGGTTTTCTCTGCGGAAATATTCAATACCGCGATGGAGCACCTGACTGATTTGGTACACAAAGATCCGCATCCGCTGGCCGGAAAAGTAAAAGACCTGGCCGCCGCAGCCGTATTGATTGCTTCTATTACCGCCCTGATTATCGGACTAATTATTTTTATTCCTTATCTGTTCTGAATATTCATTCTCCCCTAAATGCCATTATAACTAATTACTAAGGCGAGTGATTATGGCGGCTCTTAGCGGCTCACTGCTGCTAATTTCTTTCTTTGCATTCCTGTACAATGTGATTATGACATTCGGCGTGCGCGGCTTAATCGGCATTTTCCTGCCGGCTAAACTGAAAACCACCGCATTAACCCCCGAAGAAGACAACTAATTCTTTTCTTAACTGATATTGAAAGCACTTTGCCTCCGGGCAAGGTGCTTTTGTTTTGAGATTAGCTTTGGTGTTCCGGATTTGCCAAAACTAAATGCATCGGCCTTAGGATAAAATGCTAATTACAAAATACCTATTTTTGCCCCCTGAAAAAAGCAGCAATTGAAAACAAGGTACGCACATTATATTATTCTTTTCCTGATTTTGGTTTTTGCAGGCGGTTGTAAAACGGCCAGGCAACTTACTTCGGTCAATTATTCGCCGGAGGCAAAACGTACCGCCGCCCAAATTAGTTCCACAGGCAGCCTGCTCGAGGCCAAACGGATGATGCTGAACGGTGATTTGAAACTGGCCGTGGACCAATTGAATAAAGCCATTAAAGAAAATCCCGAAAACGATGCCGCCTATTATGAGATGAGCCGTGTTTTTCAGTATGTTGGCGGGAACCGGAATTACAAAAAAGCCCTGGAATATGGCAAAAAGGCCGTTGAACTTGCCCCGAATAATTATTGGTATCACCAGAATATTATCGGCATTTACAAAAAAACGGGCGATTTTGAAAATGCCGCCAAAGAGGCGCGCGTGGTTAAGGATTTATACCCCAACCGCAAGGAAGCATACTACCAGTTGGCCAATATGTATATCCGGGGAAAGGAGTTGAAACAGGCGCTGAAAGTATATCAGGAAATTGAGCAGCATTTTGGTTTTGACGAAGGCGTGGTAAAACAGCGCAAACAGATTTATCTGAGTATGGGCGATTACAATAAAGCGCTGAAGGAGATTGATCATTTGATTGAACATGACCCGCAAAACACCCGCTATTACGGAATGGCTGCCGATATTTATATGGACCGCGGGCAATATGACAAAGCCTTTGCCTATTACCAAAAAATCCTGCAAATCGACCCGCAAAACGGACGGGTGCATTTGGCTTTGGCCGATTATTACCGCATCCAGGGCGACACGCAAAAAAGTTATGATGAAACCTTAAAGGCAATGGGCTGCCCGAAGCTCGATATCGATACCAAGGTGAAGGTTTTGGTGGGCTTTTTTCAGCAATCCGATCAGGACGAATTAGCAAAAAAACGCACCTACCGACTGTTGGATACCGTGGTTGCCGTACATCCGAATGAACCGAAAGCCCTGGCAATGAAAGCGGATTTTCTGAACCGGGAAGGCAAATACACTGAAGCTCTGGACTATTTTCACCGGGTAATCGCACTCGACAGTTCGCGTTATCTGGTTTGGGAACAGATGCTGCTGGTAGAGCAGCGCCTGAACAAATACGAAATGATGGCCCGCGAAAGCGAACGCGCATTGCACCTGTTTCCGCAGCAGGCCAATCTGTACTATTTTAACGGCCTGTCTAATCTCAAAATCAAGAATTACGCGCAAGCGGAAAAAACTTTGAAGATGGGATTGAATTTCGTTTTTGACGATAAAACAAAATCTGACTTTTACGCAATGATGGCGGAGGCGGAATTCCGGCAACATAAATTCGGCCCCGCGGAAGACCATTTCGATATGGCGGTAAAACTCAACCCGCTAAATGCTACGGCCTTGAAAGATTACGCTTACTTTCTGGCCTATAACGGTAAAAATATAGCGGGTGCAAAAACCATGGCCGAAAAAGCGTTGGAACTGAAAAGCAACGATCCGGAGTTCATCTATACCTATGCTTTTGTGCTATTTAAAAACGGAGAAAAAGACGCGGCCAACCGCTGGGTGAAAGACGCGATAAAGAAATTTCCGGATAACAAAAAACTAAGACTACTGGACCAAGAGATAAATAAGAATGAATAAACGAATTTTAATCATACTCACATTTTTCGGGCTACTGCTGTTTCAGGCGTGCCACAGCACCAAAGAGGTGCGGGAGGTTGCCGAAACCAAAGAGGCCGCCGTGGACAGCGTGTTTCATCTGATGCAGCAAAACCAATTCGACTACGAATGGTTTACGGGGAAATTTTCGGCCAGCTACAAACAAGGCGACAAAAGACAAAACTTCTCAGGGCAGTTTCGCATTCGCAAAGACAGTGTTATTTGGCTGAGTATTTATGCTGCCATGAATATCGAAGTATTCCGCATCATGATTACGCCTGATTCCATCAAAATGCTGAACCGGCTCAAGAAAACCTATTTTGTAAAAAATGTAAACTTCATCAACGAGCAATTCAATACCGATGTGGATTTCGACATTCTGCAATCACTTTTAATGGGCGTTGATTTCGCTTATTACGAAACCGATAAATTCACTTTATCGACAAACGAAAACCGCTACAAACTCAGCACAATGGGACGCGGAAAGCTAAAGAAATACGTGCAAACGCAAGAAGACCTGGAAAAAGTGATGGTGCAAAATATGTGGATTAATCCGGATAACTACAAAATACTGAAGCAAAGCATCAAGCAGGTGAAAAGCCCCAATAAAAAAGTAATTGCCACCTATGAAGATTTTCGTCCGGTGGACAATCAGATTTTTCCCTTTTCCATTCATTTTCGTCTGGTGGATGAAAAGCCTGTTTTGTTGGATTTGCAGTATAAAAGCATAATAATTAATCAAAAGCTGACGTTTCCATTCAAGGTGCCAAGGAAATATAAACGTTCGTAGCAAAACGGAGCTATGTTAACAATTGGCTTTTAATAAGTAAAGGGTGGTTCTCCGGCAAATCGAATTAAAGAACCGTACATTTGTTTGGATTCAAAATAGAAAAAATATGCGAAGCGGTTTGGGTAAAAATATCAGCACAATAGTACTTGCAGTCTTTCTGCTTTCGTTTGCCGCTTTGCAAAACGGTTTTGCCCAAACGAACAAAAAAAAGCAACTGAAAAACAAGCAGCAGAAGATTGAAAAGAAGATTTCCTACACAAAAAAACTGCTGAACGAAACCAAAAATCAAAAGAAAACCACACTTACCGAATATAAACTCCTTCGTTCGCAAGTACAGGACCGCAAAGCCTTAATTCGCACCTACAATAACGAAGTTTCGATGCTGGACCGGCAAATTAACGACCGGAGAAAACAAATCGAACAGTTGAAAAAGGATTTGGAAATCCTGAAAAAGGAATATGCCGATTTGATTTACCAATCCTATAAATCGCGGAACAGCTACGATCAGTGGATGTTCATTTTCGCCTCGGAGGATTTTTATCAGGCCTTCAACCGGATGAAATATCTGCAAGAGTTTAATAACTACCGGCGCGGCAAGGCCGAAACGATTCAGGAAACCAGCCGCCAACTGGAACAGGAGATTCAGGAGCTGGAGAAAAAGAAAAACGAGCGTTTGGGGGTATTGATTGTAAAGGAAGAAGAAACGCGCAATCTGGAAAAAGACAGCCGCAAAAAAGAAGATATGGTGCGCAAACTGAAAGAACAGGAGCAGAAACTCCGCCGCCAGTTGCAGCAACAGGAACGGGAATGGAAAAAACTGGATAAAGAAATACAGCGCCTGATTCAGATTGAGCTGGATAAACAATCGAAAAAAAGCGGTAAGCTCCCACTGACACCGGAAGAGCAACTGCTGTCGGATAATTTTACCGCCAATAAAGGAAAACTCCCCTGGCCTTCGGAGCGTGGTATTATTGTAAGCCGCTTTGGCGTAAGCGACCACGGACAGTTGCACGTAAAAGTGAATAATCGCGGCGTTGATATCCGTTGCGAAAAAGGCTCCGCCGCCCGTGCCGTATTCTCCGGCGTGGTGGTAAAAGTGATTCAACTGCCGAAATATAAAGCCGTATTGGTGCGCCACGGAGATTACTATACGGTGTATAACCGCCTGAGCGCGGTTTATGTACACGAAGGCGACAAGGTGCAAACCAAACAAAAAATCGGTACGGTTTGGACCGAAAGCGACAGTGGCGAAACCATTTTACATTTTGAACTGCGAAAGTCGAAGGATGCGCAGAATCCCGAGCGTTGGATTGCGCCACGTTAACAGCCGTCTCTAAAATCCGTACTGCAAGCCCAGCTTCAAATAACGCCCCAGGGAAACCTGGTCGCTGCTGACCATATGCTGCTCGTCAAACAGATTTTGCCCGCTGATATTCAGTGCGAAACTCCGGTAAAAATACCAATGCACAGTAGCATCCAACGAAAGCAAAGGATCAACCTCAAAAGTGTTTAGCTCATCGAGATACATTTTTCCCTGATAATGCAAATTCAGACTCAGCCGGATTTTTTTACGCAAATAGGACGCGCTCAGATTGGCCATATCCGAAGGCACATAAGACAAGCGTTTCCCCTCTAAGTCCGGACGTTCCGGAAACTCATCAATACGGGAACCGTTCACGGTATAATTGATATTGAAATGCCACTGAGGTAAAGGAATATAGTCCAGGCTCAGTTCCAGGCCATACAAACTTACCGCACCCACATTTTCTTTTTTGTACACTTTTTTGCGGCCGCCAAACAGACTCTCGCCCGTTGCGACATAATACATAAAATCGCGCCCTTTGGCCATATTCGCATTTGCTTGCACGCCCCATTTCTTTCGTTTCATACGATAACCCGCCTCCACATTATCCAGGTTTTCGGGCTGCAAATCGGCATTAGCTTTTTTGTAGCCGATATTAATAAATCCGTAGCGTGTCAAATCGTCCAGCGAAGGGGCGCGGTAACCGTGCGCGTACAGGGCATATATATTCGTGCTTTCCGAAAAATCGTATTGCACCGCCACACGCGGACTAAATCCGGACCAATATTTTTGACTCAGCGCCCCGGCATATTGCTGCATAAAACTTGTGGCCGGCGTTGGGTCTTCCAGCAAAAAGGCACCGTCATAAAAATGCCCGAAAGCATAGTGCAAACCAATGATGGCCTTCCATTGGTCGCTTATGCGCCATTCGTCGGACAGGGATAGATTCAGCACATTCAGGCGGCCTTTATTGATTACCTTGTCGCTGCTGGTCTGATATTCGTCCACGCCATAAACCGAACCCAGCCGGAAATCACTACCGAAACTCAGCTTATGCTTTGCCAAACGAAAATGCAGCATCAGCATCAGTCCGTAATCTTCGCGGTCGGAGTTCACGCTGATAAGCGTATAGTCTGCCTTCTTAAGCTTTTCGATATCGCGTCCATAGTTTTCAAACTGATAAAAAGCATCGGCCTTCAGTTGCCAGTTCATCCCTCCGGTATTATAGGCCAGGCGGCCAAAATGCGTTTTGTATTTTGCCACGGCTCCGTCCTCCAAACGAATCTTTGTTCCCTGCCCGCGATACTCGTCATAATAATTATATTCGGCCTTAAGCCACGAATTCCCAATCAGGCGATAGCCCACCCGGCCATTAAAGCCGTATTCTTTCAGGAAAACCGTGGTATCCGTATTGTCGCGAATACTGTCGGGGACCGTCATATATCCGTCACTTTTCAGGCCTTTGCCCGAAAGGGCGTAATAAAACCTTTGCTTTTCCCCCACATTTTGCATCAGACTGAAATCCCCGCTCCACGTATTATAAGTGGCATAATCGGCACGAACGGCCAATTGCGGCTTATGTCCCTCAGGCACTTTATGCACCAGATTAATTACGCCGCCCATAGCGTTATTTCCATAAACGGCGGCTCCCGGGCCTTTCAGCACCTCAATGCGGCTGAAATCCGATTCGATAACGCGATTCCAATTGGTGCCCCCGCCATCCGATTTGTTTATGGGAATACCGTCAATCAGGGTCAGTTGCCGGCCCGGCTCGGAACTGACCACCGAGCGCAGACCCACCACCGATTTGCCGAAAATACCAAAAGGGCGGTCCACATATATTCCCGGCGAAAATTTCAGATTCTGGTCAATCTTATCCGACGGAATCATACTAATGCGGCGGCTGTCCACCAGAGCGATATCCGCCGGAACCTCCATCAGCTCCTGCCTGTCGCGCGTGGCCACAACAACCACCTCTTCCTGATTATAAACATAGGCCTCCATCCTGATACTTCCCATATCCAGCACGGAATCACCGGATATGCGATAGCTTAACAGCGCGGTATTGAAACCGATATAACTGATTTCCAGCAAGCCTTTGAAATCGGGAAGCACCTGAATGCTAAACCGTCCGTTTTTATCCGATACTGCATAAGTATGCGCCGCGCGATTCCTTATGTTCGCCCCCGGCAGGGGCTGTCCTTTTTCATCGGTAACCACAGCGGTAATTTTTTGCGAAAAGAGCATATTTACCCACAGCAGGAGAAGCATGCTCAATGTAAATCGATACATCATAAAACGAATTTTGTGCAGATTTTTCCGGGCTATTCCTTCATAATTCGGGAACCGGAAAAATACGCACAGGCCTAAGCCGGCGGGCATTTCCGCTACCCCTTTCCAATTCATCCGCCCAGCGCGGAATCGGGAGGCATCAGCGTTTCCGCTTGATACCCATCGGTCGTCCGGGCATGGGAGCAAACTCCTTTAGCGCCGGATAACTCGGTTTAGCATCGGTTATTGTTCTGCAATGAAACAATAAATTATCCGCTACGAAATTAGGAAAATTGTTGATGAAATAAATAAAACCGGAAAAATTATCAGCTTATTCCACCAACTTATGTGTAGCTTCCATAGCTGCATTGGTTCCGAAAACATGCAAAATGTCGCCCTTGCGTAAATAGGTGTCTCCGTGCGGAATGTTTAAACTATTTCCACTTTTAATCATCATCAGAATAGCCTCGCTATGGAAGGGCACTTCCTTAATTTGCTTCCCGTCAATCTCGCTATTGGTAATCTGAATTTCCTCCACACTGTAATTATCAAAACTCTCTACCAAATCGTGGTAGGTATTGGGGCGCAGTATCAGATTCTCGATAGTGGTAGCCAATACCCGGCGCTGATCTACCGTATCCACATTCAGCAGGCGGAGCTTACTTTCTACGCGCTTACTATTAGCCCGGGCAATAATATTCTCGTGTTGAAACTGCTCGCGTAGCATGGCCGCTATTTTTGTATTCGTTTCATCACCGCACTCCAGCACCACATAATTGTTATTACGCAAATGCAGTTCGCGGTATATTCCGGGCTGTAAGCCGTCATCCATTATCACATCCAAACCTTTGTTGCGAATATCACGGCAGCGGTCGAAATCCTTTTCGATAATGATGGCCTTTTTACCATGTACATGCAGGCGGCGGGCCAACAAAACAGCCGTACTGCTGCCGCCGACAATTATGG
>CAYUAN010000151.1:0-6811 GCA_964442545.1 uncultured Prolixibacteraceae bacterium
TTTCAAAAACTACGTTTAACGCAAGAGTGTCAACAACTTGGAGAAATGTCTATTTTATTCGAATTATTATCTATAATTTTGAGCTGCGAAAGAATCGTAGCCCGTTTTCGTGATACCCGGATATACCTCATGATACTACCCGGCTATTACCCAAACTTCCGACATAGTATCAATTTTTAATTTAAGAAATCATGAATGCTCTAATTTTTCTCTTTGGCTTTTTGTTTGGCGCCATTCTCAGCTACGCATCCCTAAACAGGTTTAACGTAATCAGCGGATTGGCTACCCGCGACAATTTTGCCGTACCCAAAGCCATTGCCATCGCGATAGCGCTTGGCGCGATATTACTCAGTATCGAAACCGGAATGGGTTGGGCTTCGTTCCATATCAAGCCCTTTATTGTGGGGGGTATTATCCTGGGCGGACTATTGTTTGGGGCCGGAATGGCTATTCTGGGCTATTGTCCGGGCACACTGGCCGTCTCCCTGGGCGAGGGCTCCCTGGATGCTTTAATTGGTATTTTAGGAGGGCTGCTGGCCGGATGGATTTATACACTGAGCCTGCCCCATATCAGCACACTGCTTGGCCCTGATTTAGGGAAAACAGCGTGGAGCACTACCCTTTCCGGAAGTTCAGCATATGCCTTGGGTGTTTTGATTTTTGCAGGCCTGCTTACGGCTGCTGCTTTTTGGCTGCACAAAAAAGAAGCGGCCAAGGATTTGAAATGGTTGTATGCCGGAATCGCCTTGGCCGTTTTGGAGGTAATTGTATTCTTTAGCGGGGCCACAAACCGCCCTATCGGAGCATCAACAACTTTCCCTTATGTAGCCGACGTGCTGACAAATACCACCGATAACAATTATTTTGAAAAAATTGCCACTCCCGGACACTGGGAACTGATTTTCCTGATTGGCGCCTTCCTGGCCGGTTTGCTCATCGCATTGATAAAAAAAGACTTTCGTTTTACCCTGCTGCACGACAATTGGAAGCGCTATAAAGGCGATTCAAAAGCCGGGCGTGCCCTGTGGGCTTTTGTTGGAGGTTTTATCCTGATTTTCGGGGCCCGAATGGCGGGCGGTTGTACCAGCGGACACATCCTTTCTGGCGGAATGCAAATGGCCGGGAGCAGCTTAGTATTTACTCTTTTTGTTTTTATCGGCATTCTGGCAACAGGCAAATTGTTTTACAAAAAGTAATTGCCGCCGGGACGATTATATGGGTATTTTTGCCCAAACAAAAAGCAAGCAATGAATATTGAATTTGACGAATACGGCGTAGTGCTATTGGCTGCCGTGATTTTTGCCGTTTATTTTGTACTTACCCGCAAAAGCATCGCGCGCGAAAAAAATCCGGAGGCCCGGGTCGCGCATTTGGAAAAAGTACGCAAAAAGCAATTAATGATTAAAACCATTTTGCTGCTTATTTTAATTGTAACGGGGATAATATTGATAATCGCCGGGCAGTAATTCCCAAGTTCTTACCCGGGAGCTAAGTGATAAAATATGATATAAATTTTCCGCCGCAATCCGTATAAATCAGCTATCTTTGTATCATAAAAAAACATTATAAAATCACATTAATTAATAAAAATCAGAAGCCATGAGAAAGATTTTTACCATTTCTATCCTAATGCTTTTGCTTGGAGCACAATTTAATGCAAAGGCCGGCGACAAAAAGAAATTCGGTATCCGTGCCGGATATCAGGTTGGCAATTTATATGAAAACAACGGAACAAGCCTGCTCGGCAACTATAACACCTTTTATGTAGGCCTGTTTAAAGATGTGAAAATCGCCCCATTACTTTTCGTAAGCGTCGGGCTTGACTATTATCAAAACGGTTCCGTAAAAGACAGTGATAATAAAATAGCCCTTCATTACTTAAGTATTCCATTTGACCTAAAATTAAAAGCAGGCCCCTTTTTTGCCTTGGCCGGTGTGGGGGCTAATTTCAAAATACATGAATCATGGACGATGCAAGGGGATTCCTTTGAACCGCCTTCTGAACTTAAATCCAATGGATTCGACCTGCCTCTATTTGCCGGTATCGGGTTTAAATTTGCCATAATCACCATAGAAGCCCGCTATTTTTACGGCACCATGGATGTTAACGGAAACAGCCTTTCGGGATTCGAAGGCTATCATAACAGTTTTTTACAATTGGGGCTGGGACTGTCCATCTAAACAGATTATCATAAATTAAAATTATATATGGCCGCAACGGACGATAAAAAGATCATTTTTTCAATGGTCAAAGTAAGCAAGGCTTACGACGGAAAAGAAGTACTGAAAGATATTTACCTGAGTTTTTACTACGGGGCGAAAATCGGGGTAATCGGATTGAACGGTTCAGGAAAATCCACCCTGCTGAAGATTATCGCCGGCGTGGAAGACAAGTTCCAGGGCGAGGTGGTATTCTCACCGGGTTATTCTGTGGGCTATTTGCCGCAGGAACCCGTGCTGGATGATAATAAAACCGTGCGGCAAGTGGTAGAAGAAGGCGTACAGGAAACCATAGATATTCTGAAGGAATATGAAGAGGTGAACCTGAAGTTTTCGGAGCCGATGAGCGATGATGAAATGAACAAGCTGATTGAGCGCCAGGGAGTGCTTACGGAGCTGATTGACCAGCGCAATGCCTGGGAGATTGATTCCCAACTGGAACGTGCTATGGACGCCCTGCGTTGTCCCGAGCCGGACGCGCCGATTCGCAATTTATCGGGTGGCGAACGCCGCCGTGTAGCCCTTACCCGGCTGCTGCTTTCAGAACCGGATATTCTGTTGCTGGACGAGCCCACCAACCACCTGGATGCCGAGAGTATCGACTGGCTGGAACAGCATCTGCATCAGTATAAAGGAACGGTAATCGCCGTTACCCACGACCGTTATTTTCTGGATAATGTTTCGGGTTGGATACTCGAACTCGACCGGGGCGAGGGTATTCCCTGGGAAGGAAATTACACCTCTTGGCTCGACCAAAAAACCAAGCGCATGGAAATGGAAGAAAAAGTGGCCAGCAAACGCCGCAAAACTTTGGAGCGCGAGCTGGAGTGGGTACGGATGGCCCCCAAAGCCCGTCATGCCAAATCCAAAGCCCGTTTGAAAGCCTACGACAAACTCCTGAACCAGGACAGCAAGGAAAAGCTGGAACGTCTGGAGATTTTTATCCCCAACGGCCCCCGTTTGGGCGACAAGGTAATCGAGGCCCACAAAGTAAGCAAGGCCTATGGCGACAAACTGCTTTTTGATAATCTGGAATTTAACCTGCCCCCCAACGGCATTGTGGGTGTAATTGGCCCAAACGGGGCGGGAAAAACCACACTGTTCCGTATGATTATGGGACTGGAACAGCCCGACTCGGGCGAATTTATCGTCGGGCCGACGGTGAAAGTGGGCTATGTGGACCAGCAACATGCCGCTATCGATCCCGAGAAAAGCATATTCGAAGTGGTTTCCGAAGGCAACGAACTGATTCAACTGGGCAGCCGCACCATGAACGCACGGGCCTATATTTCGCGTTTTAACTTCAGCGGAAAAGACCAGGGAAAGAAAGTGAAAACCCTGTCGGGCGGTGAGCGAAACCGTTTGCACCTGGCGCTAACCTTAAAGCAAGAAGCCAATGTATTGCTGTTGGACGAGCCCACCAACGACATTGATGTAAACACCCTGCGGGCCCTGGAAGAAGGTTTGGAGAACTTCGCGGGTTGCGCCGTGGTAATCTCCCACGACCGCTGGTTCCTCGACCGTATTGCCACGCATATCCTGGCATTCGAGGGCGATTCGCAAGTGTATTATTTCGAGGGCAGTTATTCGGAATATGAGGAAAACCGCAAAAAGCGGCTGGGCAACGCGGAGCCCAAAAGAATACGTTACCGTAAATTGAAGGCGGATTAGACGCTCTGTTTCGAATCCGGCTAAAGTGCCGGAATAGCGTGCATAGCACCGTGTTATTTTGTACACGCATTTCGTACCATTGGGATTTGTTCTAAAGCGATTGCGAAATCCAATGCTTATCGACTACTTTTCCTCCGGACGCAGGAAGCAGTTCGCCTCATGGTCATTTACCAAACCCACCGCCTGCATATATGCATAAATTATGGTGCTGCCCGTGAAAGTGAAGCCCCGTTTCTTCAGGTCCTTGCTAATCTTATCGGATAATCCGGTTCGGGCAGGAACCGCGCCGGCATCGGGCCAATAATTGATAATCGGTTTATGATTCACAAAAGCCCAAAGGTAATCGGCGAAGCTTCCGAATTCTTTTTGCACTTTTATATAAGCCAAAGCATTGGTTCGGGCAGCCCGTATTTTCAATCGATTGCGGATAATGCCCGCATCCTGTCGCAGCTTTTCCAGTTTTTCCTCGTCATAACGGGCAATTCTTTGATAGTCGAAATTATCGAAGGCCCTGCGAAAATTTTCCCGCTTGCGCAAAATGGTCAACCAACTTAGTCCCGCCTGAAAGCTTTCCAGAATCAGGAACTCAAACAGTTTGCGGTCGTCATAAACCGGCCGTCCCCATTCTTCGTCATGGTATATAATATAAAGCGGGTCGTCCGTTACCCAATGGCAGCGTATCTTTTTCATTATTGTAAGTTTTAAGAAACGAAGATATTGATTTTGTGTGTTCATTTTTTGTTTTGTAATCAAAATGAGCATTATCCGAATCACAGCCCAGCTTCATCTTCGCCGGAAAACTTATTTGCCTTACTTTTGGTCCGATTATTGAAAACACCGGCTTATGCTAAAACATTTTCTATTATTTCTTTTGATTGGTATAGGGGCTTTGTCAGTTCGGGGGCAGATTACCTACGATTACGACCTTTATAAACCCGAGAAGATTTATCCCAAAGACATACAAACAGGCGCCCAACAGTTCGAGCAATATGCCCGCTATCTGCAAGGGAAAAATGTTGCTGTTTTAGGTAATCAAACCTCCCTGGTCGGCAAGCAACACCTGGTGGATTTTTTGCTGGGCAAAGGAATCACGGTAACCAAAGTGATGAGCCCCGAGCACGGTTTTCGCGGAAATGCCGGAGCAGGAGAGCATGTGGCCGACGGCAAGGATTCCAAAACGGGCTTGCCCATTATTTCGCTGTACGGGCGGCATCGCAAACCCACCAAGGAAGACCTGAAGGATGTGGATGTGGTGGTATTCGACCTGCAGGATGTGGGCCTCCGCTTTTATACCTATATCTCGACTTTGCAATACCTGATGGAAGCATGCGCCGAGCATGATGTCAAGGTGATTGTGCTCGACCGGCCCAATCCCAACGGTTATTTTGTGGACGGCCCCATACTGGAACCCAAATACAAATCATTTGTGGGGATGCAGCCCGTACCCGTGGTGCATGGAATGACCGTGGGCGAATATGCCCGGATGCTTAACGGGGAACACTGGCTGAAAGACAGTCTGCAATGCGATTTGACCGTAATTCCCGTAAAAGGATACCGCCATGCACAGCTTTACCAGCTACCCGTAAAACCATCGCCCAACCTGCCGACAATGGAAGCCGTTTATCTCTACCCTTCGCTTTGCTTGTTCGAAGGCACAAAGATGAGCATCGGGCGTGGAACCGACAAACCTTTTGAGCTGCTCGGCCATCCGGAACTGCCGCATTGGGATACGATTTTTATTCCCAAACCAATCCCCGGCGTAGCCCCACATCCCAAGCTGGAAGGCAAAGAATGTAAAGGATATGTACTTACGGATTACGCCCGCCACCGCACCACCTACGAGAAGCAAATCAATATTTACTGGCTGATTACGGCCTATTTCGATTTGGGAGCCAAAGATGATTTCTTCAGCGGCTTTTTCGACAAACTGGCCGGAACGGACCAATTGCGCAAGCAGATTATCGCAGGAAAAACGGAGATGGAAATCCGGCAAAGCTGGGAAGCCGGACTGGAACGCTTTAAGAAAATCCGGGCGAAGTATTTACTGTATCAGGATTTTGAGTAGGACAAATAATTTATAATAATGCGCTATTTTATAAGACTAAGCTATAAAGGAACCCACTACCACGGTTGGCAACGGCAACCCAACGGCATCAGTGTGCAGGAGGAATTGGAAAATGCCTTTAGCCTGATGCTGAAGGAGCAAATTGCCATTACGGGTGCCGGGCGTACCGACGCGGGCGTACATGCCAAAAATTATATCGCGCATTTTAATACGGAACAACAGTTAGACAAAGAAACCATCAGCCAATTGGTTTACAGACTAAACAGTTACCTGCCCAAAGCCATTGCCATACACGAAATTTACCCGGTGGGTGATGAACTGCACGCGCGTTTCTCGGCCAAGGAACGCACCTACAAATATTATATCACCCAGTCCAAAAACCCCTTCGCCACCGACCGTGCCTGGCATGTGCACCATAAAATGGATGTGGATATGATGAATCTGGCTTGCAGTATTTTGATGGAATATGAGGATTTCGGCAGCTTTGCCAAATTGCATAGCGATACGAAAACCAATATCTGCCACATTATGCAGGCCTCCTGGGAGTGCCGCGACGATTTATTGGTATTTACCATCAAGGCCGACCGCTTTCTGCGCAATATGGTTCGGGCCATTGTGGGCACCATGGTGGATATCGGCGCGGGACGGACGGATTTGCAGCAGTTCCGCGAAATAATTGAAAGTAAGGATCGAAATAAAGCGGGCCGCTCGGCTCCGGCACGGGGATTATTTCTGGTGGAGGTTGCGTACTGATTGTGGGTATTGCCTTGATGCTGTATTTTTGTTTAGCCCTCCCAATTTGGCTATTTTCTTTTTATTCGTTTGTTTTTTCTTTTTTTAGAAAAAAGAAACAAA
>CAYUAN010000152.1:0-2876 GCA_964442545.1 uncultured Prolixibacteraceae bacterium
TCCGCTTCTTGACAATAGCAATCTTATCGTAATCTATGGCAATCAATTGCGTTCGCGGGGATAATCCAAATTCTTTGGAATCGATTTTTGTCATGATTTCTGTTTTGGCAAAAATACATTTTGTTCACATATTATTCCCTATCTTTATCCTATGAGTAAACGCGACCTAAAGAAATATCTTGCAGAACTGGATAAGAGTCAGTTGGAAGAACAGATAATGGATCTCTACCAACGGTTTAAGAGCGTAAAAGAGTATTATGATTTCGCATTTAAGCCCAATGAGCGCAAACTGATTGAGGATTGCAAGTTCAAGATCTACAAAGAATATTTCCCGCCACGAGGCCGCAGGCCCAAAACACGTCGCTCAATCGCCAAAAAGTGCATCAAGCATTTTATGCAATTGGGGGTAGCTCCGGAATATACCGCCGAATTAATGCTGTTTAATCTGGAAACCGCACAATCTTATTCCGCCAGGCGCAAGGTGTACGACAGCTTCTACCCTGCTATGTTTCGCTTTTATGAAGAATTGATTCGTTATTGCATCAGTCATGGAATGCAGCAAGCTTTTGCCGAGCGTATAAACGCAGTGGCGGAAGAAGCCTGGCAACAGGATTGGATTAATAAAACAGCTTTTGAGGATTTACGTTTATAGGAACGCAAACTAGTCTGAACCATGCATCCGTTCCGCACGTGTTTATTAAATATCGGATGTTGATTACTTCTCTGAATTGAATAAATATCAGAATTTGAATGCACTAATTTTGATACACGTATTAATAAATACAGCATCTTATGAAAATAATTGCACTTTTTCTGGCGCTTTCCATCAGCACCTCTTTATTCTCGCAGCATTTTGTAATATTGAAATCGGGCAAGAAAATCGAATGTGTGGTAAACGCGCTCCAAAACGACACTTTGGAAATTTATGTGGATATGATGTTACAGAAAATCCCTTTGGCCGAAGTAAGTTCCATCTATTTTGCCCAACATGTGGAATATGACGGCAAACTCACCGAAGAGGCGGAAACCGTGAGCGTTAAATCCGGAAAATACACCATTAAATATAAGATTAAGGGACGAAAAATGACCACCATTCCTCCGGTTTCCAATTCCACCGAGAAGGAAGGCCGTGTGGTGGTAAAAATTATCATTGACCGCTATGGAAACGTGCTCACCGCCGAACCGGGTTTTATCGGCAGTACGACAAGCGATAAATATCTTTTAACCAAAGCTATGATTGTTGCCAAAGCCGCGCATTTTGATACCGATATGACCGGGCCGCTGAAAACCGAAGGAATTATTATTGTGGATTATTGACCTGATATTCTATTCTGGGAACGGAATCCAGCTCAAAAACTCCTACCTCTTTTATAGAGAAAAGCCCCGGAAGCATTTGCATTCGGGGCTTTTAATTTCTTTAAGCTTAATCAATTATCGCAATCGCTCGGAATTACGAATCAATTTCTCATCAGCGCGAATATTACGATTGGCCAGTATCAGAAACAAAACGCTGGCAACTGGGAAATAAGCACCATAGGAATAATCATACTGCGTGATTTGATCATTCTTAATCACATACTCCGTAAAATAAAATATACTTCCCAGTAAACCAAAGTTTATCAGCAAGTTAACCATATTCAATTTCATCTGTAATTGCCGGTTGCGGAATTGAAAGATTGTAAACAAACTAAGAGTACCCAGCAAAGCAGTTAAAATACCGATAACCATAACATTGGGCAGATTAAAATCCAACTGTTCAGCATTTTCAAATCCCATGATATGCATGCTAAATACCTGATCACCTGCTGTAAAACCGGCTATCGGGAAAAAGATAAGTCCCACTGCCGCTAAAAAGACTAAAAACAAATATACACTTTGAATTCTTTGAATCATATTACAAATATTTTGGGTTAAAAATCAGCGGCAAAGATAGCAGGAATAGCCAAAACTTTTAAAGATCTTTACGTTTGATATAGAGATAAGATATCCCGAAAAATATTACCGTGTAAACCAGACTTAAAACTACGTGCAAAGCGGAAATGCCATCATAATCAGGCTTAATACTGAACAGTGCGAAAATCGGGGTATCCGGAATTTCAATCAAAAGGTTCATCGCGCGCACAGGAAGATAATTTCCAAAACTCTCACTAAACTTTGACGCCAAAACAGGCTCGGCAATAAAGATATAAATCAGAATAATACCAATAGTGAACACGGGTTTTTTGATGAGAAAAGCCAGCATCATTACAAAAGTCAGGAATCCGGCCAACATCAGAAAATATGCGGGCAAATAAGCCATTTTTTCGAAAATATCTGTAAACTCAATGTTGTTGGTGGTGGCAAAACCGGAGATTAAACCAAAAATAAAAATCAGCAGCGTAGCGAATAATGCCAGCATAATCCCGTCGAGGAATTTCGCAAACACCAATTGGAATCGACTCAATCCGCTGATATAATTTTGACGCAAAGTATTGTAAACATATTCGTTGGAAACCAGGATTACCATAAAGATTCCCGGAAAAATCTTAAAGAAACGTCCGATAAACGTTAAGTTGTGCCAAACGTGCGGAAAACTGTAAATCTCGGTGGGTATCAGGGGAATAAAACTGCCGGCACCCTCTTGAATGCGTTCGTTAAAACGGATAATCTGAAAACGCATCATAAGCAGTGTCAACACCATAATCAACGCATAGCCCAAGAGTGACAACCAGAATATGCGGTTATGAATCATCTTGCGAAACTCTATCCTCAGTAACTTCTTCATAGTTAATTGTGGTTTAAGAGTTCTAAAACCTGCGTTTCCAAACTGGCTTTGCGTTCAGCGAGATGCCTTAAAACGATTCCCTTATCAAACAAAAAAGCATTGATATCCGCAG
>CAYUAN010000153.1:0-8475 GCA_964442545.1 uncultured Prolixibacteraceae bacterium
ATGTGGCGGCCCTTAGCGTCGATGCGCCTGCTTCTCCGGCAACCGTAGCCGCTCATCCCGTGAAAGTGTCATTTCGGAACGAAGGTTCGGAAATATTGCATAAACTTACCATCAATTGGCAGGTAAACCAGCAAACACAAACTCCTTTTAGCTGGACGGGTTTATTGATGCCGGGACAAAAAGCCGACAGTGTTACCATTGGCCAGTATAATTTCAATACAGGCCCGGTTTCCATAAAATTTTGGACGTCCATGCCCAATGATTCTGTGGATGTGAATCCGTCCAATGATACCGCTTTGGGCACGATTATCGCCTGTGCCTCGGCATTGCGCGGAACATTTGTAGTCGGAGGCAATAATCCCGATTTTATGACCCTGAATGATGCTTTGTTCGCCATTGAAAATTGTGGAATCGACAGTGCCATCGTTTTCGAGATCGCCCCCGGAACTTATACCGAGCAATTGGATATTGACCCGATACCCGGCGCTAATGATACCAATACGGTTACCTTCCGTTCGCAAAATGGCGACAGCACTTCGGTCGTTTTACAATATGCCCCATCGAGTACAGCAGATAATTATATTGTTCGTTTCAAAGGGGCGGAACATATTATTTTCAGTGGAATCAGTTGTATATCCACCGCTGCCCAATACGGCCGGATATTTGTCTTCGAAAACGATGCCTCGCATATTACGGTAGCACATTGCCGGATCGAATGTCCCCAGATATTCAGTTCTTATGCAGCGGGCATATACAGCTCAAACACCCATAGCAACTATCTGCGTATTCTGAATAATGATATCAAAAGAGGCTATTACTCGATTTATTTACGCGGAGATTATAGTACCCACGTGAAAGGAAATCGTGTGGAGAATAATTACTGCCACGATTTTCGCAGCTATGGCGCATATCTTATGTATCAGGATTCGGTATGGGTTAACGGCAATACCTTTATAAGTGATACGACTTCTTCATTTATTTACGGAGTATATCTTTATTATTTGGGCGGCTATTATGAGGTACAGGGAAATCGTATTGTAACACAGGCAAGCAGCAGCAATACGGCTCTTCGTCTTTATTTTTGCAGTTCGACGGGTGCAAATCGTGCATTGATTGCCAATAATATGGTGGCCTGCAAAGGAACGGCAAATGCCCCGATCGGATTGATGGGCTATTCGGTTTCGAATACCGATTTTTATTACAATAGTTTTCAGATTGACTCGGGAGCAACGGCCACTTCCCGGGCTTTGTATATCAGTTACGGATCAGGTGTGCGTATGAAAAACAATATTTTCTCCAATTTCTCCGACGGATATACCATTTATATTTCATCGCCCGCAGCCATTGCTTCTTCCGATTACAATGATTTTTATTCGGCAGGGAGCAATTTCGCGTTTTGGTCGGGCAATGTTTCAAGTTTTACGGCCTATAAATCCGCCAGCGGTAAGGATGCACATTCGATTAATATACAACCTGATTTTGTTTCGCCGGAGAATCTACACATTAAAAACGGCGCGATGAGTTTCAAAGGAACTTATATTCCCTCGGTGCTTTACGATATTGACGGCGATATCAGGGATACACTGGCTCCCGCCATTGGGGCGGATGAAAAAATGCGCATACCGGTAGATGTCGGAGTGCGAGCTGTTCTTTCTCCTGTTAGTCCCTTGGTTCAGGGCGATACGGTTCAGGTGAAAATCGTGTTAAATAATTTCGGTTTGGATACGGCTCCGGCATTTACGTATTCCTATCTGCTAAATTCAAATATACAGGGGCCGGTGCAAAATCATAGTGCCGGCATGCCGCCCGGATCAACCGATACGCTTACTTTTCCCGATATCACTGTGGGCGCCGCACAAAACAACATTTGTGCTTATACCATTTTGACTTCGGATACCAATACCTATAATGATACCCTTTGCCGGAACTTCTATGTAACGCCTTTGACTGATTTGGGAGTGAGCGACCTCGTAAAGCCCGATTCGGGTAATTGCTTTAGTACGAATCAGGATATTCAGGTGAAAATTAAAAATTACGGGGCTTTGAATGTTAATCTCAGTAGTAAACCGCTAACGATTAAAGTGCAGGTGGATAATGGCAGTACGCAAAATATCTTTTCCCGGACACTGACTGCCGGTTTGATAAATTCCGGTCAGGAATGGTTGGTAACGGTTTCTTCAAATCTGAATATGGCCGCTACGGGCACATATACCTTTAAGGCGTGGACTGAGATTCAGGGCGATGGTGATGCGGCTAATGATACGCTGCCGGAACGGAGTATTGATGTCTTTGCCACGATTACTCAGCTTCCGTATAAACAGGATTTTGAAAATTTTATTCCCTCGGGTGGCTCCGGCGATCCGGGGAGTATCGGCGAGGGCTGGGCAATTTTTAATCCAACCGGAAATATTGAATGGTATGTGGGTTCCGGGCAGACTCCGACAACAGGAACAGGTCCTGCCGTGGATCATACCAATGGCACACCGGGAGGAAAATATATGTACACCGAGGCAACAAGTTACAGCTCGGCTTATACCTTATTTGCTTCACCGTGCATTGATATTTCCTCGGCGCAGCACCCCGTGCTTCGCTTCTGGTATCATGCCTACGGTAATAATATCAACTCCTTAAAAGTGGATGTGTTCTCTGTTGGGGTATGGGATTATCAGGTATTTAAAATCTACGGACATCATCAAAATTCGGAAACCGACCCCTGGAAACAGGCGGTGGTTGATTTGTCCAATTTCAGCGGCCCGATACGTATTCGCTTCAGCGTGATGAAATCATCTGGCTATCTTTCGGACCTGGCCATTGACGATGTGGAGGTGCTCGATCCGCAAGCTCATGATGCCGGTATTTCGCAATATTTCGTGCTTCCGTCAAATAATTTTGCCAATACGGGAACCGTAGTTCCGGTAAAAGTGCGCATTGAAAACCTGGGCCTGGATACCTTAACGAGTTTGAAAGTGGGCTATATGGCCGGTAATGCCGTGCCGGTGCTCGAAAAATGGACCGGAAATATATTGCCCTTCCAGTCGGAAGAATATGAGTTTAATACGAAACTGACAGCTCCGGTGGGCGAGGTAAATATATGTGCCTATACCCGGCTAAACGGCGATATGAATCAAAGTAATGATACGGCTTGCCGTTCGTTTACCGGCATCCCTTCGTTTCCGGTTCCCTTTAGCGACGATTTTGAAGGAACAAGCTTCTTTGTGGGCGATGGCGGTAATCAGCAGTGGGTAAAAGGTGTTCCCGGAAAAAACATTTTTAATGCGGCGCATAGTCCGGTTAATGCATGGGTGACAGACCTGCACGCCAGCTATATGAATAACAGCCACGATTATCTATATACGCCCTATTTCGATTTTACCATAGTTCCGAATTGTACCTTGAGTTTTTACCACCGTTTGGACTGTCAACCCGGTGCCGACGGAGGATATGTCGAATATTCAATCAATCAGGGAGCTACTTGGATTACCTTGGGTTACATGGGCGACCCGCTGGCTGCTAATTGGTATGATGCGAATAATAACGGTAATCATTTTTGGTCGGGAGTGGATGTCGGCTGGCGGCATTCAACCTATGATTTAAGCGCGTTTAACGGATATAATTCGGTACAGTTCCGCTTTGTCTTTATCAGTGATGCCAATACGAACGGCTATGAGGGGTGGATGATTGATGATTTTTCCATCCAACCGCCGGCCATTCCGAAAGATGCAGGCATTGAGGCCATCCTGACTCCTGCGGCCTATACACAACCGGGCTCAAATATTCAGCTTAAGCTTCGGATTAAAAATTACGGAACGCAAACATTAACGTCTATTCCGCTTTATTACCGTATTGATAATAATACGGCCGTTCCGGCAGTCTGGACGGGCAGCCTGGCGCCGGGCGCCACCACCGATTATACTTTTAGTACGAGCTATACGGCCCCTGCAAAATATCGTTTGAAGGCAGGCACTATGCTAAGTGCCGATACATACGGTTTTAATGATACCATATCTGTTTTTATGAATCTGGATGTGGCGCTTACAAGCATTTTCCAACCGGCAAGTCAGGAGATAGTCGGCGATTCCATGCATGTGGCTGTAAGCTTGCAGAATTTCGGAACCGATACCCTGTATAGTCTGAACCTGGAATACGATGATCAGTCGGGGAATACCCATATGGGCAACTGGATTGGAGTGTTGCCTCCGGGCGGAAGCGCTATTTATTATTTCCCCGATTATTACCATGTGTATTATGGTATCAGCCAGATTTGTGCCCGTGTACTGATGAGTGGTGATACCAAGCAAACCAATAATGAGGTATGTCAATATACTACCGGAGTGGTTGGGCTAAGCCCGGTGGAGGATACGGACTTTAGTTTGTATCAGAATAGTCCGAATCCGTTTAATAAAAGGACTGAAATCGCTTTTGATTTGCCTTATGGCGGGAATGTGCAATTTCGGGTGATGGATATCTTCGGGCGAATTGTTTATCAAAAGCAAATCGTCGCACATCGTGCAAAAAATAAAATCGTACTGAACACCCAAAATTGGAGTCCGGGCATTTATTTTTATGAAATAGAGTTTGCCTCCAAAACGAAGAGACTCAGGATGATGATTATTGAGTAATCAGGATTGTTAACAATTGTTGAAAACGCCGGTGCATTACTTGTGAATACAAATAGATGAAAATCTATTGACAAGGCCTGCCGTTTGACCTATATTTGCCTTAGCAAGCGAGGGATAGCCGGCAATAGCCGGAACGCTGAGCGCAGCGGCAAGAGGAAACCGGAAGCTTGGAAGTCTTCGGACGGAAAAGCGGAAAACGAAATCAAGCCGGATTTTGAAAGGTAAGGTGCTTCGGCACAAAGCAGTTTCAAAATCACCCATAGGCCTGAAACGGCAGCGTCGCAAGATAAAGCCGGATGTGAGCAATCACAAAAGTAATCTACGGAAAACTTAGACAGGCAATGGGTCAGCGAATCGACAGAAGAAATCGTAAGATTTAAGAAGTCGTTTCGAAAAGCAGTGAGCTTAGGCAAGCTGTAAAACGCGCAGCGAGTCTTTGGGCTAGAGACTTCGAAAGAGGTTGTTGACAGCACAAAGCCGAATCGATAAAGCAAGGTTGAAAGACCAAGGTTCTACGGAACCGAAATAGTATCGAGGGAAGAAAGCGTAACTTGCCGTCGGTTAGACCACTACGGTGGACTAAAAGACGAAAAGGAATCAAAATCGAATAGATTTTGGTTCCTTTTGCTTTTTAAGCAATTTCAAATTCTTTTGAATGTTCCGTTGTAAAGCTAAAACGGGTTTGCCACAAGCCCGAATTGCGTATCTTTGCCTTATATGCTAAAGAGTCTGGGCTTATCTTTTTTTATGCTTTTTATAGCCGGTTCATTATGGGCAAATTATGTTTTGCCTAAAGACACCGCACACACTTCCTCGCAGGATTCAGTGCATGTCTTTCCCAAATATGAAAATAAGTATTATGCGGACTACAGCAATAATCTTGACCTCTTTTTGTATGGCAAAAGAAAATACAACAGCTATCAAATCGTACATCCGGTCAATGAAAAGGTGCTGGAGTACTCGCCCAATCAGCAACTGAATCTGGGCTTTGGCTTTCACTACAAATGGCTGGGAATCGGTATAGCAATGAATTTCGGTTTCGTGAATAATGATGATGACTTATATGGTAAAACCAAACGCCTGGACTGGCAAACCAATATTTATTCCCAAAAAGCGGTTTTCGATTTTTATTTACAGTACTATAAAAACTTTTATGTAGTTAATCCTTCCGAAGTTTTCCCTAAATGGCAGGAGGGTGATGCCAACTATATTCGTCCCGATATGTATTCGATAACTTTTGGCTTGGGTGGAATGTATATTCTTAATAATAAGCGTTTCTCATATCGTGCAGCCTTTTTACAAACGGCCGTGCAAAAAAAATCTGCCGGATCTTATATGTTCGGGGGTGATGTTTTTTTACAGGGCATTGGTGCTGATTCATCTATTTTTCCTTCAGGCTCCGGTTTCGATACCTTGCCGGCAGTAGTGTCGCATAGTGCCCTGTATTTTGGCTTTACTAATGCCTATGCTTATAATTTTGTGTTTTTTAAGAATTATTTTGTGTCGCTTTCGTTGGCTGCCATCGTTCAGGTAGGAAAAACCGGTTCGAAGCTCGAGGATGGAACCGGTGCGGGGAACTACAAGCCAATTTTGCATATACAGCCGCGCTTTGCTATGGGCTACAATAGTCATAAATGGTATGCCGGCTTATCTTTTGTTCGTGATGTTTATATGGAAATAGCCGATACGGAAAAGGGGCAGATAACTTATGCTTTTGAATCGGGAAATTTTCGTTTTTTTATGGGAATGCGCTTTGGCTGGTTGACGAAAAAAACGCTTATCAGAACGAAAAATAAAGAAATCCTGTAAAAATTTCCCCTTTCACTCAAAAACTTATTTTTTCCTCATTTTAAAAATTGAGTTATATCACGTTTCTAAAGCCTTGAAATAACAGTTTTTCACGATATTTTTACTACATTTGGAGTCCCGAAAAACAGGGAGTGTAAAGCTTGTTTAATATCAGCATATTACAAGCTTTGAGGTCTTTAAGTTAGGAGTTCAAAAACAGCCATAGAACGACCGGAAACAGCTATCAAATTACTTTGCGATTTATTTTAAGCTTTGTTAACAATCGCTTCAACCGAATCGGCTTTTGTTTTCGTTCGCTATATGCTTATTGAATCGAGAATAATAATTTCTTAAAATTTTACGACAAATGGAATACAATATTCTTAAAACAGAAATCAACGAAGGAATTGCCCTGGTTACCATCAGCAGGCCTAAAGCGATGAATGCCTTGAATACGGCATTTTTTGACGAAATGAACGCCTTGCTGGATGAACTCTTGGCTAATGACGATATCCGCGTGATGGTGATTACCGGCGATGGAAAAGCATTTGTAGCCGGTGCCGATATAGCCGAGATGGTGAATATGGATCAGGAGCAAGGACAAAAGTTCAGTGAGTACGGACAGCGGACTTTCGACCGTATTGAGGCGATGCCTTTTCCGGTAATTGCGGCGGTAAACGGTTTCGCGCTCGGCGGCGGTTGCGAATTGGCCATGTCTTGCGATTTTCGTATTGCAAGTGCCAAGGCGAAATTCGGCCAGCCCGAAGTGAATCTGGGATTAATTCCCGGATATGCCGGTACTCAACGCATGTCGCGCCTGATTGGCCTGGCCGACGCGCTGTATCTTTTATATACCGCTGATATGATTGGCGCCGAAGATGCCTTGCGCCTGAAACTGGTGCAAAAAGTGGTGGAGCCTGAAGCCCTGATGGATGAAGTGATGAAGATTGCTAAGAACATCGCTTCCAAAGGGCCGCAAGCCGTGCGCAAAGTGAAAGCGGTTACGCGCCAGGGAATCAATACGGGATTTGCCGAAGGCTCGGCCATCGAATCCAAGGAATTCGGTTCCTTATTCGGTCCGGGCAGCGAAGGGGAAGAAGGAATGAAGGCCTTCCTCGAAAAACGCAAGCCCAACTGGTAATAGCCATTTAATCCCTTATTACCAAACGCTGTAGGGCTGTAGGGCAATTCTTGAATCGCCCGATGGGGCCCGTCAAAACAAAGAAAAAATACAAACTAACACAGAATAAACATGAAATACGAAGAGAGATTACAAAACGTAACGGTTCTGGGAGCTGCCGGTAAAATGGGTAGCGGAATCCTGTTGCTTACGGCCGTTGAGATGGCTGATTTAAGCTTGAAACCGGAAAATAAAGGAAAAACATTCGTGCTGAATGCAGTGGATGTGTCGGACGAGGCGCTGCACGGTTTAATGGGTTATCTGCGGACACAAGTACGTAAGATTGCTGAAAAGAAAACCGTATTACTGCGTAAGATGTATGCCGATCGTGCCGACCTGATTGAAAACTTCGACATCATCGACGAGTACATTTTCGACGTGATGAATATCGTGCGTCCGGTGAATGCCATGGAAGTGGCTTATAATTCCCATATGGTTTTCGAAGCCATTAAGGAAGACCCGGATTTGAAAGTGAAAATCTTTAAGCAAATCAAAGAAAACTCCAATGTGGATCCTTGGTTCTTTACCAACACTTCTTCCATCCCGATAACCGAGCTGGACGAAAAAGCGGGTCTGGACGGAAAGATTATCGGATTCCACTTCTACAATCCGCCGGCGGTACAAAAGCTGGTTGAGGTAATCCGCGCCAAGGGAACTCTTGACGAGGTACACGAATTTGCGATGCAATATGCCAAAAACCTGCGTAAGGTGGTTGTTCCGTCGAACGACTTTGCCGGATTTATCGGCAACGGTCACTTTATGCGTGATGCCCTGTACGGCATCCAGGAGGCCGAGCGTTTGGCCGGTGAGCTGGGCGGCTTCGTAAAAGGTGTGTACGCCATCAACAAAGTAACCCAGGATTATCTGGTGCGCCCGATGGGAATCTTC
>CAYUAN010000154.1:0-3669 GCA_964442545.1 uncultured Prolixibacteraceae bacterium
AACCTTCTTGGCCAGCTTATAAATGGTGGCTACAGCTAGTAACAACTCCGCCGTTTCCTTCACCGCCAATCACGGCATTGGTCTTGCGCATCAGCTCCACCACATTTACCTCGCCCACAGCCGATGCTGCATAAGAACCGCCATGCTTTTCGGTTACATCACGCAAGGCCCGCGTGGACGACATATTGGAAACCGTATTCCCCTTTTGATGCTGCAACACATAATCGGCCACCGCCACCAAAGTATATTCTTCGCCAAACATTTCACCGTTTTCCATCACGATAGCCAGGCGGTCCACATCGGGGTCAACGACAAAACCTACATCGGCTCCCTCTTTCACCACCACCGACGAAATCTCCGTCAAGTGCTCGGGCAAAGGCTCCGGATTATGCGGAAAGTGACCCGTTGGCTCGGTATAAAGTCCGATTACATCCTCCACGCCCAAGGCTTCGAGCAAAGGCATAATCGCCAGTCCGCCGGTAGAATTTACCGCGTCCAACGCCACCTTAAATCCTGCTTTCCCGATAGCATCGGCATCGACCAAATCCAATTCCAGTATATGCTGAATATGATTTTTAATGGCATTATGGTCGGAACTGAGTTGTCCCAAATCATCCACTTCGGAATAATTGAAATCCTCTTTTTCGGCAATACGGAGCAGCTCCTCACCTTCGGCAGCATTGATAAACTCCCCTTTTTCGTTCAGCAGTTTCAGGGCATTCCACTGCTTTGGATTATGGCTGGCCGTTAAGATGACACCGCCGTCGGCTTTATGGTCGGTTACCGCCATTTCCACGGTAGGCGTGGTCGAAAGGCGTAAGTCAATCACATCAATACCCATGGCATTGAGCGTGCCGATAACCACGCAATTTACCATTTGCCCCGAAATACGGGCATCGCGGCCAACAACCACTTTCAATTTCTTATTTCCGAATTTGGAATGCAGCTGAGTGGCATAAGCCGATACAAATTTCACAATATCAAGCGGACTAAGCCCCTCGCCGGGCTTGCCGCCAATGGTTCCCCGAATACCGGAGATAGATTTTATCAGTGTCATAGTTTGATTTTTTAACCGGACAAATGTATTCAAAATCTGTATTGGAAATTTCCGGAATCTAAATTCAATAAGATTTTATTTTTTCAATTTCTTAACAAATTCACATCTTGACACACTTTTAAATAATCCGTCTATATTACTGAAATATCGCGGCTTACACAAATGTTTATAATCACTATAAATAGGAAAGTCCATTTTGCTAAAAACAAAAAAAATCGGATATTTGGACTCCATTTTTTTGAGGAAAAACTATGATGAAAAACACGCCTATCGATTACGAAATTGTTAGTCAGAAAATAAAGGAGAGCGGGCTTTCCGAAGTGGGCTCGTCCAGTATCCGCGAGATAAAAAAGCTGGTGGACAACATTGAAAAAGCCACGGGCAAAAAATACATACGGATGGAAATGGGTATTCCCGGACTGCCGCCTGCCGAGGTGGGTGTGCAAGCCGAAATCGAAGCCCTGAAAAAAGGTGTCGCGGCTATTTATCCCGATATTCACGGTATTCCCGAATTGAAAAACGAGATTTCACGCTTTGTGAAGATGTTTATCAATGTCGATGTCTCGCCCGAAGGCTGCTTGCCGACGGTGGGTTCGATGCAGGGTAGTTTCGCGGCATTCATGGCCGTAAACCGGGTACGCGAAGGACAAAACAAAGTCTTGTTCCTCGATCCGGGATTTCCCGTACACAAGCAACAGTTGAGTGTGCTCCAATTGGGCTACGAAACTTTCGATGTGTATAATTACCGCGGCGATAAACTGCGCGATAAGCTGGAATCTTATTTGGCCAAAGGCGACATCAGCTCCATAATGTATTCGAACCCGAACAATCCGTCATGGATTTGTTTTACGGAAAAAGAATTGAAGATTATCGGAGCGCTGGCCACGAAGTACGGAGTAATCGTAATGGAAGACCTGGCCTATTTCGCCATGGATTTCCGCAAAGAGCTTTCTACTCCGGGCGTTCCGCCCTACCAACCCAGTGTTGCCAATTATACGGATGATTACATCCTGTTTATTTCCAGCTCAAAAGCCTTTAGCTATGCCGGACAGCGGATTGGCATGATGGTGATTTCCGATCATTTGTTCCAAACCGAATTCCCGAATCTGCTGAATTATTACAAAACGGCGAATTTCGGCTATTCCATGATATTCGGAACTATTTACCCTTTGAGTTCGGGTACTTCACACTCGGCACAATATGCCCTGGCCGCGATTTTGAAAGCCGCCAATGACGGAGAATTTAATTTTGTGGAAGAAGTGAAAGTTTATGGCAAAAAAGCCCATGTGATGAAAAAGCTTTTTACCGACAACGGATTTAAAATCGTGTATGATAAAGATGAAGACGAAGATATTGCCGACGGCTTTTACTTCACCTTTTCTTATCCCGGTTTTACGGGCGTGGAACTGTTGGGCGAACTGATTTATTACGGTATCAGTGCCATTTCACTGGCCATTACCGGCAGCGACCGCAATGAAGGTGTCCGGGCTTGCGTCTCCCTGGTTAAGGAAGAGCAATTCGGCGATTTGGAAGAACGCTTAAAGGCTTTTCACAGAGATCATAAATTCAACTAAAACGAAATTTGAAAATCGATATTTATCGAGCAAACTAAATAAAAACAAAAATCAATCTACTTAGATATGGCAGTAAAAGGAAAAATTGTAGTGGATACCGAGAAATGCAAGGGCTGTGAGGTCTGCATTCCTGTTTGCCCCACCAATGTTATCGAAATGGTGGAAGAGGTAAACGGAAAAGGATACCACTATATGCAACAGGTGCGCGAAGAATGTACAGGATGTACCAATTGCGCAATCGTATGTCCGGATGGTGTAATCACCGTGTACCGGGTAAAAGTTTAAGTTAAAAGAAACAATTAAAATAAGTCTTTGAAAAGATGAAAGAGTTAAGATTAATGAAAGGGAACGAGGCCATGGCCGAAGCAGCGATTCGTTGCGGCGCCGATGGTTATTTCGGATATCCCATCACGCCTCAGAGTGAGGTATTGGAGTATCTTATGGCCGAGCGGCCATGGGACCGAACCGGAATGGTGGTGCTGCAAGCCGAGAGCGAAGTGGCATCAATCAATATGTTGTACGGTGGTGCATCAACCGGTAAAAAAGTATTAACCTCTTCCTCATCACCGGGAATCTCGCTGATGCAGGAAGGATTATCGTATTTGGCAGGTGCCGAACTGCCCTGCGTAGTAATTAACGTAGTGCGTGGCGGCCCGGGACTGGGTGATATTCAGCCCGCACAGTCCGACTATTTTCAAGCGGTAAAAGGCGGCGGACACGGTGATTACCGCTTGTATGTAATTGCTCCGTCCAGTGTACAGGAATCAGCTGATTTCGTAAAACACGCTTTTGATGTGGCCTTTAAATACCGTATCCCGGCCATGATATTGTCGGATGGCGCAATCGGTCAGATGATGGAAAAAGTGGAATTGTTTGAATCCATTCCGCGCCGTACCGACGAAGAAGTAATCGCCGAATGCGGAAGCTGGGCCACTACCGGAAAAACTCCGGACCGTGAGCGCAATATCATCACATCATTGGATTTGGTTCCCGAGCGTTTGGAAGAGCACAATCATAAGCTGCAAGCCAAATACCACG
>CAYUAN010000155.1:0-4327 GCA_964442545.1 uncultured Prolixibacteraceae bacterium
CGGCGCTCAACTGAAAATGGAGGGGCGCATCAAAGGTCTGGTCGGTGCGAAACCGATGGAATTATTGGCTTATGATTATCGAGCCAATTTAAACATGAACGGCTTGAGTTTAAAGCATAAGGCCAGCAATGTTTTTTACGAAAATATGCAGGGAAATGTGCGCATCAACAAGCAGGCAATTGTGATTGAGCCCACCACGCTGACGGTGGACGGCCATAAGCAGGAAGTACGGGCCGAAATTGCCAATTATATGGCTTGGGCCCAGGACCCGGAGCACAACAAATTGCGCATTAGGGCGGTAACGAATATTTCCCGTCTTTCGTACAGCGATATTGAACGTATTATCGGCGACAGTGAAGGCGGCGACGGTACTTTTCCGAAATACCTCGATTTGCATATAGATTTCAAGGCCGATACTTTTTTGTGGCAGGAGATGTTGGCTCGTGATGCCCGGGGCGTATTCAGTATCCGCGATCAGATAATGAACTTCAGGAATGTGTCTTTTAAGGGCTTTGGCGGACAAATCAGCGGAAGCTGCAGCATCAACAACAGCCGGGCTGATAAACGACCCATTGTGGCTAAGGGAAAATTGCAGCAGGTGAATATTCATCGCCTCTTTGCCGATTTCCATAATTTCGATCAGGATATTATTACCAGCAAAAATATTAAGGGAAAACTCACCTCCGATTTTGTGTTTAATGCCTGGTTTGACCGCCATTGGAATATGCCCGAAGAATCCATTATTCTGGAATCGGAAGTACATATTACCGGCGGGGAACTGAACAATATTCAGGAACTGGAGGCGCTTTCAAATTATACGCGGATAAAGGATTTTTCGCATATCGAATTTTCGGAACTGCATAATTCCATTCAAATTAAAGACCGCAAAATTATGATTCCGGATATGACCGTACAATCGAATAAACTGGATTTGGATGTGGCCGGAACCCATGATTTTGATAATGCCTATGATTATCATATCAGTGTGCTGATGTCGGATGTTTTGTTTAAGAAAGCGAAGGAGAATAATCAAAACGAATTTGGCGAAGTGCAAAGCGACGGCTATGGCAATACGCGCCTGTTTTTCCATGTGTATGGAAAGGGTGAAGACTTTCACGTTAAGTATGATCGCAAGAGTGTCGCGAAAAAGCTCAAAAGTGATTTGAAGGAAGAAGGTGAAAGTTTGAAATCGGTGCTGAATGAAGAATTCGGCTGGTTTAAAAAGTCGCAGGAAGCCGCTGCCGACAGTAGTAAAACGGATGAGCAGCGCCAAAAGGAGCAGGAGAAAGCCCAATTAAAAAAGCAAGAGGAAGGGCAGTTTATTTTCGAGTGGGACGATGAGGAAGAGGAAGAAGAGCAGGATCCGCCGGAATAATCAGAATACGATTAATCATCAAATTCCACATCAATATTATACTGCTCGCCGTAGGCAAAAGCGGTTTCGTAAAAATTTTGTAATGCGTGCTCCAGTTTATCCCCGCTTTCATTCAGTAATTGATTAAATCGCGCATTATCCTCATCGGCAGGCGTTTCTTTTTTCAGGAGTTCAATCATCTGACGGTATTCATTATCCGCTACATTTTCGTAAACGGAAAAAAGTTGCAGCGCGGCCCTTTGCAAAGTATTCTCATTATGGTACACCGGAATATCACGCAGGCTCGTACTTTTTTCCACCACATAATCATACAAGGCATGATAAGCTGCTTCGGTTTTCTGAATGGAACGGCTGTATTCTTCTTCGTCAACAATAGTGTCGTCCGCGTCTTTTATCTGGTCGTCGGCAATGGTTAAATCCTGCATACTCTCTTGAAACTGATTGTCCAGCTCCACCAGGTCTTGTACCGGAAAATACAGGGCGTCAAAATATTTTATGGCTTCTTCGTTGTTGCTTACGCAACCTTCCATAAAAAACGTAGTAGTCATTATCAGAACGATTAGTACTTTATTCATATTTGTAGGTATTTCGCCGCTAATTTAGTAATTATCCCTCAGCTGCCGCGTGATTTTTATATGATATTTATATCCTCAAGCGTTTTCAAAATAATAATTGGAATAATCCTTGTATTCACCGATTTGTTTTGGTAATTTTGTGATGTTATCACTAATGTTTAACTAATTCAATAAACCATGAAAAAGGTTTTATTATTATCGTTTGGTTTTTTGGCCCTGACTTCAGTAGTGAGTTCTTGCAACAAAATAAACGATTGCAAAGACTGTGAAGTCGTAACCTATGATGTTAATTCGGGAGACGAACTAAGTCGTACGGCGGCAACCGAATATTGCGGCGCGTCCCTTACGGCTGTTGAAATGCAGGACCCCGTTATTGTCGGGGACGAAAAAACCGTGTATGAGTGCCATTAATATAGACACCTTCCTAAGCAAATCTGTATTATGATTATAATATGGATGGAGTAAAAGAAAAGAAAAAAGCAACCGGGGAAGGTTGCTTTTTTGCATTTAATAAACAAACAGAAAAGAAACAAACTAAATTAAGCAGTGCAACAACTGAATAATATATCTACCTGACATGAGTGTTTGAAAAAAGGTTGCGTCCGCGATAAAATTTTCAGGGATTTTTTATAAATTTTTTATTCTGTAAAATTTCGCCGCTATTGTTATAAAAACGCAATACATAAAATCCGGATTCAAGAGCCTGAATATCAAGCATGCGAAATTTTGAACCTTGTTCCATGCGGCCCCTCATCATACTTTGGCCCAGGCTATTTAATACCTCGTAATTGGCACTTCCCTTTAATGGAGTATCCATTTGAATCCATAAAGTATTTTGTGCGGGATTCGGATAAAGTTTCATTTGCAGTTGTTTATCCTCCTGCGGTTTTGAAATTGACGTGACGGCTTGTTGCTTGCTCAGCATAATATTTACATACGAAAGGGTATCATAAGTACCGATATTTACCTGGCCGGGTATAGAGAACAGGCCGGTAAGCTCCGCAAAAACAAAATAAACGCCCGTGGGTACATCATCAAAAACATAATAACCGGCACTGTTGGTGTAGGTATAATCATATACTTGTTGCGCTCCGTCGAGCAACATAATTTGCACGCCTTCTTTTTGCAAAACAGTGTTTCCCGAATAAACAGAACCGCTAATCTGACTGCTTCCGCCTGCCGGAGCATTTACCTCTTTCATTTGGATATTGGCTAAAGAAATATCCTGAAACAGATTTAAATAGGCTGCTTGATTCCAGAACAGATTATCTCCGTAATAGGTTGGTGCATAATCTTCGTAATGTGTTGAGGTGTTGGGCAAAAGTACCTTTACTTTATGGGTGCCTTCCAAAATTTGGTAGAAATAATACACACCCAGGGTATCGCTTACGGAAGTCAGGCGTACGGTGTCCACCGGAACGATATAACCGTTTTGGTATTCCTTATACAAATAGGCGATGCATTTATCCGTGGTCAGATTGCCGACATAAACGCGCCCCCATACATTATAGCGTTGCGGATTGCCCACCAGAATCGGGTAATGAATTTGTGATACACATCCGTTTTGGGTTTCAATTTCCAGTTGTACATCATAAATTCCCGCATACGGAAAAATATGGGCCGGACTTTGGCTTGTGGAGCTGTCACCATCGGCAAAATGCCAAAGCCATTTTACAATCGGGCTGCTTGCCGTGGAATGATCGTAAAAGAATAATGTATTGGGGTTTCCGCTAACCGAATCGGCTTTGAAAGAAAAATCGGCGTTACAAGCCGGGAGCGTACTGTTTACAAAAACGCTGTCTCCGTAAGTTGCAATACATCCGTTACTTGTACTGATGGTAAGGCTTACATAATAAGTGCCGGCGGCAGTATATTGATGGATAGGATTTGTAATGTTTGATTGACTGTTTCCGTCGCCAAAATTCCAGGTGCGGGAAACAATCGTATCGCCGGGACTTACACTATGGTCGAAAAACAGCTTGTTTAAATAATTCGCGCTGTCGTTTTGATAGGTAAAAAAGGCCGTACATGAAGGCGGCACTACCGTTCGAACATGGATGGTGTCGTATTTAATATCGGAACTCCCGTCGGCGCATTTTATCTGCAGCGACACAATATAATTGCCATCCGCCAAATATTGGTGTTCGGGATTTTGTTGTTCCGAATTTCTTCCGTCTCCGAAATCCCATTCCCAACTTATAATAGAACCGTTAGCGGTACTTTTATCGACAAACAGATAAGTAAAAGAAGAAATACTTTTATCCACGCTGTAGATGAAATCCGCGGAACAGCTTTTATCTCCGGCCCGCATACTAAGTGCGGTAAAAAATAAGATGCTGAATAATATGGTTTTGTTTATAAATGTATTCATATTTAA
>CAYUAN010000156.1:0-2201 GCA_964442545.1 uncultured Prolixibacteraceae bacterium
ATCCAGATCGTTGAAGGCCACTTCGGGCTCAATCATCCAAAACTCGGCCAGATGGCGTGTAGTATTGGAATTTTCGGCACGGAAGGTCGGGCCAAAAGTATAAACCTGCCCCAAAGCCAGTGCCGCCAGCTCGGCTTCCAGTTGTCCGGAAACCGTAAGATTGGTCGGACGGCCGAAAAAGTCTTCCTTGAAATTAATTTCACCTTCCTCGGTCAGCGGAGGATTTTTCATATCCAGCGTAGTCACCTGAAACATCTCCCCTGCCCCTTCGGCATCGGAAGCGGTAATAATAGGTGTGTGAATATTATAAAAACCGCGGTCGTTAAAAAATTTATGAATGGCGAAAATCATGGCATGACGCACCCGGTTTACCGCACCAAAGGTATTGGTACGAAAACGCAAATGCGCAATCTCGCGCAGAAATTCCAGGGAATGGCGTTTGGGTTGCAGCGGATATTTCTCCGGATCGGCAGGGCCAAGCAGCTCGATTTTATCGGCCAGCAGTTCCACTTTTTGGCCCGAACCCTGCGAAGGCGCCAACACACCGTCAACAGCCAAGGCCGCACCGACACTTACCCCGTTCATCACTTCTTCGCCCAATTTGCCGAAGTCCACCACAATTTGCAAATTATGGATGGTCGAACCGTCATTCAGGGCGATAAAAGCCACATTTTTACTTCCACGGCGGTTACGCACCCAGCCTTTGATATGCACTTTTTTATCAAAGTCGGTACTGTTGATCAGGTCTATTACTCTTGTTCTGCTCATAATTTCCGCAATAAATGGCTATAAGAAACGTCTAAAAAATAAGTCCTGTCCGTATAGCCCGGTTATATTTAACATCATTTTTGAATGACTGCAAAAAAACGAAAAAAACACATACCTATTGCGGGAGATTTGTTTGTATTTGAAACGGAATTTAGAATAATTCGTTCATTAGAATCCTCTTAAAATCATAAGCATGAAAAACAAACTCCATAAAAAGCAACAAGGCACAAAAGAAAAATATAATACCGGCTCCTTTTTATCTAAGCTTTTTATACAGCCAAAAAATTAGTTTGGCCGGCGGGGAAAAATGCGCACGGCGAATGCTGTAATATTTAAATTCCGCTGCTCCGAAGCTCCCGTAAAACCGGGCCAGGCTATCATTATTGGAGCCCTCGAAATCCAAAATCCGATCGCTGCCACTGTGCTCCCTGATAAAAGCATCCACCAGGAAAGGCATGGCCGCTTTATCGCGCCCTTCAGCCGATAACCCACTAAAAAGAAAAATGGATCGCCCCTTGTCCTCGGCGAAAAAGGCCGCGGCCAACAAATTATTTTCCGCACTCGAAACCGCGTAAATTCGCCCCTTTCCCATTTGAATCATCGCGTACATCAAACGCCCCAGGCGTTGATAATCCTCAGCGGAATAGGCGTGCAGCGCATTCCCTTTGTTTTCCCGGAACAGGCGAATCAATTCCTCCGGCTTTATCGTTGGGAGCACTTGCAGATTATGCTTTTGGGCTTTTTTCAGATTCCGCTTCAGATTGGTGGAATAATTCGCGTATATCCGTTCATAATCACGATTCAGCTCCAGTTCCAGATTACGATTTTCGGAAATTGAAATTCCGGAAATATTTTTGGGAATATGGTATTTGTTCAAGTTCAGTTCCACCAATTTAAATTCGCGGGGAAGGGCATTGAGGAAATCATTCAGCTTTTCGTTGCCCTGCAGCAGACGTGTAAACAAACCCAATTGCTGGGTGAAAGGCGGCTGGTACACATATTTTATACCCGCTTTTTTACGATAGGGTAAGGGAAAAACACGCTGATAGTTCCCGTCTTTCGTCTCCACAAGGGCATCCCACTCGCCCGCCACTATATTCAAATACCAGGAACAGGCATAAACATAGGTATTGATGGAATGCCCGATACAATCATCCCATTTTCTGAAATCTATTTCCCGATGTTTTAAATATTGAATCATCAGAGCAAAGGTAGTATAAATTGAGTGTACCGCCTTCGGGCAAAGTCCGGATATTCCCAAGAAACAATTTAGGCGTATTCAATATTTTAACCGGGCTATCATACTGAATACCTGAACTATATTTTATCGAAAAAATATTCCATGAAATATTTTTAAAAAATTTGTTTGCTAATAAAATACTTTTATATCTTTGCAGCCGCATTGGGCGATTAGCTCAGTTGGTTCAGAGCAC
>CAYUAN010000157.1:0-1834 GCA_964442545.1 uncultured Prolixibacteraceae bacterium
CAATTATTCTTTATGATATAATGAATACAGGAGCAGAAAACTACCTTAACCTTGCAAAAGAGATTATAGAAAATGAATAAAAAAACCAGAAATGTTTTGGGAAGAGGTTCAGATGCTCTAATTCCTGTTAAAGAAGAAACATTAAATTCTGTTAC
Source organism: uncultured Prolixibacteraceae bacterium (assembly GCA_964442545.1). GTDB lineage: Bacteria > Bacteroidota > Bacteroidia > Bacteroidales > UBA1556 > UBA6267. The sequence continues at coordinate 156 of CAYUAN010000157.1, forward strand.
AGATGTAGATATATCAAAAATAAGTCCTAACCCGTATCAACCTAGAGATAATTTTATTAAAGAAGAAATAGACGAAATAGACCCGACCAAAGAGCTTCGAAAATAGCGCTTTAAGTTTTTGTGATGAAGGATAAAACAGCGAAGAAGTTGCCTGCACAGGATGAAGAATTGTCTTTTTGGGACCACCTTGAGGTCTTGCGATTTGCTTTGCTGCGCTCCATTGTTGCCATTATCATCATTGCCGGGGTGGCCTTTTATTATACGGGCTTCATTTACAACACGGTTATCCTCGGGCCGAAAGACCCCAATTTTATTACCAATCGCCTTTTTTGTGAATTAAGTCAAAAGGTTGATATTCAGAGCTTGTGTATCAATCAGCAGCAAGTAAAGCTGAATAACTTCGAAATGGCCGGGCAGTTTACCAATAACCTTTTGATTGTTTTTGTGGCCGGATTAATTATGGCGATGCCTTATGTGCTTACCGAACTATGGCTGTTTGTGCGGCCTGCCCTTACGCTGAAAGAGCGTAAAGGAACGCGGGGATTTGTCGCCATCACCAGCTTTCTGTTTACTGTGGGAATTGCCTTCGGCTATTTTCTTGTGGCGCCCTTGGCGGTCAACTTTTTGTTAAACTGGACCTTAAGCCCCGATATTCAAAATACCATTCGTTTGGGCTCTTATATTCGTACGGTGGTAATGACCAGTTTGGCGGCGGGCCTGGTGTTTGAACTCCCCATTGTGATTTACTTTTTGGCTAAAGCCGGACTGGTAACCAAAAGTTTGTTGAAAGAGTACCGCAAACACGCGATCGTGGGCTTCTTTATTCTGGCAGCCGTAATTACTCCTCCGGATATGATTAGTCAGTTTTTGGTAGCCTTACCTTTGATTGGCCTTTACGAAATCAGTATTTTTATTACCGGCAGGGTAGAGCGTAATCGTGTGGACGACCTCTAATACCGATTGATATAAATTAGTTTTTGCAGAAATATCCTGTTGTTTAATATTTTACTTTCGCCCTACATTTAAACGCATACTCATGAGCAGAGAAATTCTTTCAACCAAACAGAAAGCATTAAAAATAAATATCGAATGTGATGTTTACGGCACCTTGGCCGAAATAGGTGGCGGACAGGAAGTTGCGCGGGCCTTTTTTCAGGCGGGCGGCGCATCGGGCACCTTGGCCAAAAGTATTTCGGCTTATGATAAAACCTTTTCTGATGCCTATTACAATAATAATAAGGTAGGGCGCTATGTTTCCGAAGACCGCCTGGTGAAAATGCTCAAAAGCGAGTATGACGATTTGCTGAAGATTATTTCCGATAAACGGGATCCCAAAACCAAGTTCTTCAGTTTTGCCGATACGGTGGAAATACTGAATTACACCAAAACCAATCAGGGACAAGGATGGATGGGCGTGCGTTTCCAGGGCTCCGACCGTGAGCAGCCCAATGAGGTGGTGATTCATTTTCGTCTTTTGGAGAATGACGGTCTCTTGCAACAATATACGCTGGGCACCCTGGGGGTAAATCTTATTTACGCTTGTTTTCATTATCTGAATGAGCCTAATACCTTCCTGCAATCCCTGATGGATAATCTGGATACCTATCGTATCGACGTGAATATGATTCGGATGAAAGGCCCGGATTTGGATTATATCGACAATCGTTTGCTGGGTGTGC
>CAYUAN010000158.1:0-3185 GCA_964442545.1 uncultured Prolixibacteraceae bacterium
ACAACAAAGCACTGCTGCCCGATTCCCTGGTGCCGCGTTCGATATTCGATTTACGCAAAGCCGTTTACCGGGGGAAGTTTGCCCTGGCCAATCCTCTGTTCGGTACGACTACGTTCCATATCGCGGCATTGTTTACGGCTATGGGCGACGAAAAAGCCAAGCGGTTTTTGGCGGAGCTGAAGCAAAACGGATTGGTGATTGCCACCAGCAACGGCGATGTGAAAAAACGTGTGCTTAACGGGGAGCTGGCTTGCGGCCTGACCGATACCGATGATGCCCACGAGGCCTTGAAAGAGGGCGCTAATGTGGGCATAGTTTTCCTCGATCAGGAAGACGGTTTCGGCAGTTTGATTATGCCCAATACCCTTTGCCTGATTAAAAACTCGCCCCATACGGTCAATGCCCGCAAACTGGCGGATTATCTGTTAAGCAAACAAACGGAAGCCAAACTGGCGGCCTCCTGCGCCCAGATGCCTTTGCATAAGGGTGTGCCGCTGCCCGAGGGTGTGCCATCGCTCGACCATATTGTCCCGATGAAGATCGACTATGACCAAACCGCCCGCAAACTGGAAGAAATACAGGATTTTCTGAAACATTGGGTGGAAGAATAAAACGGGGAGCGAAAGGTGAAAGCGAAACTCAATTTATATACGCTGCTGCAACTGATTTTTGCCTTATTTGCAGGCTTGCCGGTGCTTTACACCTTTGCTTCGGTTTTTATCGACAATCCCACTTTATCCGCTGATCTAAACAGCCTGGATACCGCCGTGTTTTTGCTCTTGCTGCGCAGCATGGGCCTGGCAGCCTTAATTGCCGGAGCATCGCTGATTACGGGTACAATACTGGCTTTTATACTGTACAAAACCGATATCGCTTCGCGTAGCGTATTTCGAATTCTTATGTTGATACCACTCTTCGTTTCGCCTTATATTCTGGCTGTGGCCTGGAAAGATTTTTTCTTTTTTATTTTCGGATCGGCCTCCACATTAAACGCTTATGTAGGCGTGTTTTTGGTTCTGCTGACGGTTTATACACCGCTCACCATCTTGATTGTCGGTAGCGCTTTGGCCAATATCAGTGCTGAAACCGAAGAGAGCGCGCTATTGTTTCGTGGGCGGGCGGGCGTGATACGGCATATCGTCTTGCCATTGATAAAACCGGCTTTGGTCAGTTCTTTCGCCCTGGTTTTTATATTCAGTATTTCCAATTTTGCCGTTCCGGCTTTTTTCGGTGTTAAACTGTTTACCACCGAAATTTTTACACAGTTTTCCGCCTTTTACAAACATACGCTGGCTATTTTGCAGTCCTTGTTTTTAATCGGAATGTGCGTGTTGTTGCTGCTGTCCGAATTTCGCTATATCGCCGATGCGCCGTTCTTCTCCCTTGGAAATCGTGGTGCGCGGCCTTTATTATACCGCAACTCAAAATTCAAAAGCAGCGGCATTGCCTTTGTATGGTTTTGGTTTTCGCTCTCGGTACTATTGCCCTTGGCGGTACTGTTTGCGCAGGCATACTCCGGTGGCACGGACGTGTTCCGGCAGGCTTTTCAGCTTCTTCGTCCCGCATTTGCCCATTCTTTTTTACTGGCCTTGCTCTCCTCCTTGCTAATGCTGCTCATCGGCTTTAGTGTCGCCTGGTATGGGCAATGGATGAAGCGCGACAGCCGTTTTTTTAACGGCCTCTTATTGCTCGTTTTTACCATTCCCTCCGTGGTTTTGGGTATCAGTTTGATAAAATTTTATAATCGCCCGGAGCTGGCCTTTATCTATTCGGGCTACGCGATTTTGATTATCGCTTTTACGGCTAAATTCGCTTTTATTCCGGCTAAATTGTTAAGCAATGCCGTCCGGCAAATTCCGCAGAGCATGCGTGATGCCGCACGTATCGCGGGAGCGGGGGAATGGCGAATTGTGCGTACAATTTTACTGCCCATAATCAAACCTGCGCTTTTTGCGGCTTTTATTATTAGTTTTATCTTTTCGTTGGGTGAGTTGGGAACCGCCATTATGGTATATCCGCCGGGAACGGAAATAATGCCCATTAAGGTGTTTACCATTATGGCCAACGCGCCGCAATCATTGACGGCATCGATGAATCTTATCGTGTTTTTGATTAGCTTGCTGATTATTGTGGGTTTTTCGCTACTGGTGCAAATATTTTTAAGAAAAAGAACGGATGGACATTATTAAATTCGACAACATAAGTTTTCGCTACGCAAAGGCGAATATTCTCAAGGATTTCAATCTGGAAATCTTTGCCGGGGAAATCACTTGCCTGTTGGGCAGTTCGGGTTGTGGAAAAACCACGATTTTGCGCTTAATTGCCGGGCTGGAGGTGCCGGAGCAGGGCAAACTGTGGATTGCGGGCCGGCCGGTTTCGGAGGCGAAAAAAATAACGGTGCCGCCGCAAAGCCGTAAGATTGGTTTTGTATTTCAGGATTTGGCCTTATGGCCGCATCTGACGGTTTTTAAAAATGTGGCTTTTGGCCTTGGCGCTAAAGCAAAACCCGAAATTGTCAAAGAGGTTGATGAGTTGCTGGACTTTTTCAAATTGCGGGAGCATAAGGAGAAATATCCGCATCAGTTGTCGGGCGGACAACAGCAAATGCTGGCCATAGCCCGGGCCTTGGCGCTGAAGCCTCGGATATTGCTGATGGACGAGCCGCTGGCAAACCTGGATGTGAAGTTGAAGCACGGGATATTGCAGCATATCAAGGAAATAAAAATGAAGTTCGGACTGAGTATCGTTTATGTTACCCACGATCATAAAGAGGCCTTTTCCATTGCTGACCGTATCGTAGTGATGCAAAAGGGCAGGATAGAGGCCGAGGGAAGTGTGGAAGAAATAAAACGGTCGGAAAATGAATATGTACGATATTTTCTGGAGTATTAATAAGTAATAAATTGAATTATGAGAAACATTAGTGTGATTATTATTGGGGCTTTCCTAATGGCAGGATGTAATAGCCCGGAGCCGAAAAAGGTGACAAAAGTAGAAGAACAGCCGCTTGTGCAGATTGAGCAACAAGAGCAGGCTACAGAAAAGCAAGAGGTTTTGCGATTTGATTTTGAGCAGTACCAAAGCGGACAGTTGCCCGAAGGCTGGACGCAGTCTTTTACGGGCAAGGGAAGCGGAACGGAATGGAAGATAGTGGATGATGCGGGTAATAAGGTGTTGGCACAATT
>CAYUAN010000159.1:0-2849 GCA_964442545.1 uncultured Prolixibacteraceae bacterium
GATTATTTTTACTTTCCGACTGCTTGAAAAGGTCGCGAATCATTTTACCGATATTGGCACCGATTTGAATCGTAGGGCCCTCACGGCCAAGCAGGAAACCACTACCGAGTGAGAAAAGCGAAGCAATAAATTTTACGGGCAAAACCCGCTTCCAGCGTAAAGGCCGGATATTATCCAAAGCGCCCTCAATCTCTTGCACCCCGCTGCCCGATGTCTCCGGAGCAAAACGTTTTACCAGATAAATGGAGATTCCGGCACCCGCCACAGTCAGCACCACGGGCCAAATCCAACTGAGCATATCTTCCTTACTCACATCGCTAAGCAGTGTTGCTCTGAATGTTTCAATATAATTCAGGCTTTGGCGAAAAATCGCGCCCATCAGCCCGACAATCAAACCTACCAAAACCGCAAAGAAAATCAGCTTGAAGTTCTTACGATCGGCATCGACAAACCTGAAATTATATTTCCACGTATATTTATGCGACATGAGTAATTTCTCTATCTGTAAACAAACTTGTACGCAAAGCCCTCATTAGAGTTGCAAAATATTACCGGAATGGCTAGAAAGCTTTCTTTATCCGCTCAACCACCTCATATACAGCCGGACAGGTAGCCACGTTTTTCTCCGTCAGATTTAGAATCTGATAAAATCGTTTGCGGTCGGTATGCGGATACTCACGACACGCCTTGGGCCTGGCCTCATACACCATGCAATAATTATCCGGCATCAGGAAAGGACAGGGCATGGATTGGAACACATAGTCCCCGTCTTCATCAATGCGCAAATAGTCATCAACCAGCCTGGCGGGTTTAATACGCAGATATTTCGCCAGGCGATTGATATCGCCATCGGTAATGCGCGGCCCCAATGTTTTGCAACAGTTGGCACAAGCCAAACAATCAATATATTCAAACACTTCCTCGTGTGCCCGATGCACCACATCGTCCAGATTTTTGGGCTTACGTTTTTTTAATTGCCTGAATAATTTTTGGGTAGCCGGAGCCGCTTTCTGCGCCAGCACATCAAGATTATCCAATATTTCACGTGTTTTATCTCCCCCGCTCATCAGTCACTTAATCTAATTCCTCCATAGCTGCCGATACCAATTGCTCAAGGTGGTTGTTCTCGAGCTTCAAAGGCAACATTAAGTCCAGTTGTTCCAAATCCCAACGCAGGTTCATTTTGTCTTCGGTAACATACATGGCATGCCCTACCAGGTCAAGGTTTTTGGCAATATACTCCTGCTCCGTCTGCCCTTTTGTAGGCACAAACAGCACCTTTTTGTGCATGGCGGCAAAATCCATCACACTGGAATAACCCGACCGGCAAACAATCCGCTTAGCCCGGGCAATGGTATGCTCCATCTCCTGCGATGGCAAATGATTCAAGATCTTCAAATTCGGATAAGGAGATTCCGGCAGTTCGCTTTCATCGGGAAGGCCCCGGATTAAAAGCGTTTCTTCTTTCCATTGCGCCAATTGCCCGATAATCTTTTGTTCAAACTGTGTACGACGCGGCTCCTGGCCGGAGAGCAATACCAGAAGCGGAAGATCCTGCTTAATCCCTTCCTGATAGCGAAACCGGCTTAGCGGGCCAATGAAATAAACGGGCGTATCCATTTTTACTCCGTGCGACAATTTCCCGGATAAATTTGGATTGGCAGCGAAATCAGGCACCCAGATTTGCTTAAACGGCTTCAACATATGATTATGCCATGCTTTCGAAAATGCAGAAAGCATTTTTAAGCTACCGGGTAACTGTATGGCCAGTTGATGGCCCAGAAAAACCGATGGTACGATATTATCATGTATTCCATAGCGATTATCGGAAATAATCAAATCAATCTCATGTTGCTCCAATATCTCCTTCAAAGCCCGGTTTTCGCGCATGATAATGCGACGCAATTTGGGCATTTGTTGCATCATATTCAGCACCATCGACTGATGCTCATAATGGATATCGAAGGCGGGCAACTCAAAGAAATCAAGCTCCGGAAATTCCTCTTTTAACAAAGTTAATGCCTTACCACCGGAAGCAATCAGCACCTCCCTGCCCTGCCGCCGAAAAAGACGAATCAAAGGAATACAACGTGTGGCATGGCCCAATCCCCAATCAAGCGGGGCGATTAAAATCTTCTGAAACTTCTTTTCCATTTCTTTTCGTTTATCAAAGGCGCACAAAGGTAAAAAAAAACAAGGGGAAAGAAACGTCCTTTCGGGGCCACATTTATTCCGGCAGCCAATGTGGGAAGATTATCAACTATTACTCATGTATAAACTTTTATTCCACCACCATTTTACAAAAAATCAATATATTAGCTAAGCAATTTTGTTTAATATCTAATCAGCTATATGCCCGATCAACTGATATACCGCATTGGATTGAGCCTGCTTCCTGAAATCGGGAGCATCTCCGCTAAAAAACTGGTAAACCATTTGGGTAGTGCGGAGCAGGTGTTTAAGGAGTCGAAGAAGAATCTGGCTTTAATACCCGGTATTAGCAAGCGCATGCTGGAGGGTTTGAATAAGGATGTTTTGATTAAGGCGGAAAAAGAACTTCGTTTTATCGAGCAGCACAATATTCGTTCGCTGTTTTTTACGGATACCGATTATCCAAACCGCCTGAAGCATTGTGTGGACGGCCCCGTAATTCTGTATTTCAAAGGAGATGCTAATTTTAATGTACCGAAAGTTGTAAGCATTGTCGGCACGCGCACTCCGAGCGAACACGGCAAGGCATTATGCGAAAAGTTTGTCGAGGAGCTGGCCCCTGCCGCCCCACTTATTGTCAGCGGTCTGGCTTACGGCATTGATGTTTGCGCGCACCGTGCCGCCCTGGACCGGGGACT
>CAYUAN010000160.1:0-16873 GCA_964442545.1 uncultured Prolixibacteraceae bacterium
CCCCGGGTTGATGTTGTTGATTCATAGGTTCTTAAAATTTAGAATATTTAATGGGGGCAAAGGTACGGTTTTTATTGTGAATGCGCTTTGCCCTCCAAGAGTTTGCTTTGCCCTCCAAGAGTTTCAAACTCTTGGAGGGTAAAGCAAACTCCTGGAGGGCAAAGCGCATTAATTACTTAAAAAAATACGCCATAACCCCCGCCACTACAATCGCCGGAATCATATTGATTACCGGAATCTTTTTTATTTCCAGAATATTCAATCCCAGCCCGATGAGCAAGATTCCCCCGACAGCGCTTATTTCGTTAATTACACCGCTGCTGAGCGAATCCTGCACGTAGGATGCCAGGAGCGTAAGGCCGCCCTGATAGATAAAAAGAGGGATGATGGAAAATAATACTCCGATGCCCATAGCCGCTGCCAGGGCGATGGAGGAAAATCCGTCCAACAGTGATTTGGCCAGCAACAGGTCGGGATCGCCACCCATACCTTCTTCAATGGCTCCGAGAATGGTCATGCTGCCCATACAAAACATCAGGAATGAAGTGAGGAAACCTTCGGAGAATTTGGAATTGCTCGATTTGGTTTTATTTTTTACCCACTCGCTGAAGCGGTTGATTAGCTTTTCGATATCCCACCATTGGCCTAAAATGGAACCTATTACCAGACTGAAAATCATGATAAGGAAATTCTTCGTTTCCATCGCCATATTTACGCCCAGGAAAAGCGTAAACAAACCGATGGCCTGGAAAACCAATCGGGTAATCTTTTCGGGCATTCGGTTGCGGATAATCAGTCCGATTGTGCTGCCCGCAGCCACTGCTGCTACATTTACAATAGTTCCGATCATTAAAATACGGCTTTAGCGATTTGCGCGGTATTGTCCGAATTGCCCATTGTATAAAAATGTAAAACGGGAACGCCCGCAGCAATAAGTTCTTTGGACTGCGCAATGGCCCATTCCACGCCCAGCTGACGCACAGCATCTCGGGTTTTGCATTTCAACACTTCGTTTACCAACTCCTTGGGCAGGTCGATATGAAAGGTAAGGGGCAGGGTAGTCAGCTGCTTTTTGCTTGTAATAGTTTTTAAGCCCGGAATAATCGGTACATTGATACCCATGCTGCGGCATTCGTTTACAAAATCAAAATACTTTTTATTGTCGTAAAACATTTGTGTAACGATGTAATCGGCTCCCGCGTCCACCTTATCTTTCAGGTTTTTCATATCCAATTCACGGTTGGGTGCTTCATTATGTTTCTCAGGATAACCGGCTACTCCGATGCAAAAATCCGTGGGATGGGAATTTTCCAGTTCTTCATCCAGATAAACCCCTTGATTCATATTATAAACTTGTTTTACCAAACCCAATGCGTGCTGATGGCCATCGGGCTCGGGTTTGAAATAGCGTTGGGTGGCCGCAGGATCGCCGCGCACCACCAGTATATTATCAATTCCCAAAAAGTGCAGGTCAATAAGCGCGTTTTCTGTATCTTCTTTGCTAAATCCCCCACATATCAGATGCGGCACCACATCCACGCCCGTCTTGAACTGCACCGCGGCTGAAATACCAACGGTGCCCGGCCGTTTGCGTACCGTTTTCTTTTCCACCGTGCCGTCCGGCAACTCTCTGTATTCCACCTCTTGCTGATGATAGGTAACATCGATAAAAGCAGGATTGAAATCCAGTAGATTTTCAATATTGCGATTGATATGGTCGATGTTTTCCCCTTTTAGTGGGGGCAATATTTCGAAAGAGAATAAGGTTTTATCCGCGTTTTTTATTTTATCTGTAATCTTCATTTCTTCTAATTCTGAATTTTAATAGTTCCTGTTTACCGTTAATAATCGTTCGACTTGCGCGATTTCCAGCCCTTTCCTCCGGGCATAATCCGCAATCTGGTCTTGGGATATTTTGCCCACGGCAAAATACGAAATTTCGGGATGGGCGAAATAGTATCCGCTCACGGCTGCCGTCGGGTACATCGCATAGGACTCGGTTAACTGCAAACCGATTCTATTCGGGCAGTCCAGCATCTCAAAAATCTTGGCTTTTTCCGAATGTTCGGGGCAAGCCGGATAGCCCGGCGCCGGACGAATGCCTCTGTATTTTTCCTTTAATAGACTTTGTATATCAAATTCTTCTTCAGGACTATATCCCCAGAAATCTTTTCGTATTTTAAAATGCAGCAATTCCGCAAAAGCTTCTGCCAGGCGGTCGGCCAATATTTTCAACATAATGGCGGAATAATCATCGCCGTCCTTTTCGAATCGCGCTAAATGTGACTCAATTCCGATACCCGTAGTCAGGGCAAAAAGCCCCAGATAATCTTGCACACCGCTTTCTTCCGGAGCTACAAAATCCGCCAGGCAATAGTTCTTTTTATCCTTACGCAGCTCCTGATTGCGCAAAAACTCATAAGATATACCATCGATTGTAAGGCTTTCTTCTCCGCTGCGATTGGCCTCGTACAAACCAAAAACGGCATTGGCCCGAAGCATTTTTTCTTCCACAATGCGATTCAGCATTTGCCGGGCGTCGTTATAAACCTTACGTGCTTCTTTGCCTTTTTTCGCATCCTCGAAAATTTTGGGATAGCTGCCTTTCAAACGCCAGGCATGGAAAAAGAAATTCCAGTCGATAAAGGGAATAATCTCACTTATGGGAAAGTCAATCAGTTCCGTTCGTCCAAGCGTCCGTGGTTTAATGATATCTGCAGTTTCCGCCGACCAGGCGAACTTATTCCTGCGGGCTTCGTTCAGGCTCAGGTATTGCTTCTGTTGTTGGCGTGTGTGATGTTGCTCGGCCATGGCGGCATATTTTTCTTTAATGCTTTTAATAAAGACCTCACGCTCATTCTTCTGCAATAGTTTCGCGCTGATTCCCACACTTTGTGACGCATCTTTCACATGTACCACGGGGGCATCGGTCTCTCGTGCTATTTTTACCGCAGTATGTATTTCGGATGTCGTCGCCCCGCCAATCAGCAGGGGAATATTCAGATTCAGACGTTTCATTTCCTTGCTGAAATGCACCATTTCTTCCAAAGAGGGTGTAATCAATCCGCTCAAACCAATAATATCCACATTTTCCCGTACCGAGGTTTCCAGTATTTTTTCCGTAGGAACCATTACCCCCAAATCGATGATTTCGAAATTATTACAGGCCAAAACCACCGAAACGATATTTTTACCGATATCGTGCACATCGCCTTTGACGGTTGCCAGCAACACCTTTCCGGCAGTGCTTTTTTCGCCTTTGTTTTCTTCCTCGATATAGGGCAGGAGAATGGCTACGGCTTTTTTCATCACACGGGCGCTTTTCACCACCTGCGGCAAAAACATTTTTCCGTCGCCAAATAATTTCCCCACTTTATTCATGCCGTCCATCAAGGGGCCTTCAATAATTTCCAGGGCAAACGGATAATGTTTGCGGGCTTCCTCAATATCCTCGTCAATATATTGTGTAAGCCCTTTGACCAAAGCATAGGAAAGCCGTTCGGCAATCGGCAATTTACGCCATTCCTGCTGTTCTTCTTTGCGGTCGATGGCTCCGCTATGCTTGGCGGCATAGTCCAGAAGCCGGTCTGTGGCATCATCACGACGGTTGAAAATCAAATCCTCTACCAGCTCCAGCAGTTCTTTGGGAATCTCATCATAAATTTGCAACATCGCCGGATTTACAATGCCCATATCCATACCTGCCTTGATGGCATGATATAAAAAGGCCGAATGCATCGCCTCGCGCACCATATTATTTCCACGGAACGAAAAGGACAGATTGCTCACCCCGCCGCTCACCTTGGCATAGGGAAGGTTTTCTTTAATCCAGGCCGTAGCTTTGATAAAATCCATCGCGTAATTTGCGTGTTCGGCTATCCCTGTCCCGATGCTTAAGATATTGGGGTCGAAGATGATATCCTGTGGCGGAAAATGCACCTGCTCGGTTAATATTTTGTAGGCACGTTGGCAAACGGCTATGCGTTTCTCATAAGTTGTGGCCTGGCCTTCTTCGTCAAAGGCCATGACCACGGCAGCCGCTCCGTAAGCCCGGATTTTTTTTGCCCGTTAGATAAAAACTTTCTCGCCCTCTTTCAGGCTGATAGAATTTACAATAGCTTTTCCTTGCAGACATTTCAATCCGGCCTCAATCACTTCCCACTTCGAACTGTCAATCATTACAGGCAATTTGGCAATATCCGGTTCGGCAACCAAAAGGTTCAGGAAGGTGGTCATTTCTTTCTCGGCATCGAGCATTCCGTCGTCCATACAAACGTCAATCACCTGGGCGCCGCCATCCACCTGATTGCGCGCTACATCGAGTGCTTCTTCGTATTTCTTTTCACGTATCAGCCGGGCAAACTTGCGTGAGCCGCTCACATTGGTGCGCTCACCGATATTGATAAAGTTATTTTCGTTCTTATCAATCAGCAGGGCCTCCAGACCGCTCAGCCTGGTTTTGGGTTCCGGTGTGGGAACTTTACGGGCATTTGCCTTTTCGGCATACCGGGCAAATTCCCGGATATGGTCGGGCGTGGTACCGCAGCAGCCACCTACAATATTCGTAAAACCATGGTCCAGAAAATCATGGATATGTACCCCCATTTCGTGCGGACTTTGGTCGTATTCGCCAAATTGATTGGGCAGTCCCGCATTGGGGTAGGCACTGACATAAAAGCCCGCTTTTTGGGACAGCTCCTCAAGATGAGGACGCATTTCTTCGGCTCCCAGTGCGCAATTCAACCCGATGCTGAGCAGGTCAATATGCGAAACCGAATTGAGAAAAGCTTCCAGTGTCTGGCCCGAAAGCGTTCGCCCGCTGGCATCGGTAATTGTACCCGAAACCATTACGGGAATCTTCTCACCACGCTCTTCCATCAGTTGATTGATAGCGAAAAGGGCGGCTTTGGCGTTTAAGGTATCGAATATGGTTTCCACCAACAGAATCTCGGCACCGCCTTCAAGCAGGGCCTTGGCCTGTTGGTAATAATCTTCGCGTAAATCATCAAAACTTACCGCCCGGAATCCGGGGTCGGTAACATCGGGCGAGAGGGAGGCCGTTTTATTGGTTGGACCCATCGCGCCGGCCACATAGCGTGGTTTTTGCGGATCCCGGCGGGTGAAATCATCGGCGGCTTTACGGGCAATTTGCGCCGCGCGCAGATTCATCTCATACACCAAATCCTCCATTCCGTAATCGGCCATGGATATACGTGTCCCGTTGAAAGTATTGGTTTCAATAATATCGGCACCCGCTTCCAGGTATTCACGGTGAATTTCTTCGATGATTTGCGCCTGGGTAAGATTGAGCAGATCGTTATTGCCTTTCAAGGGCTGTGGCCACTCGGCAAAACGGCTTCCGCGATAGTCTTTTTCATCCAGCTTATAACGCTGAATCATGGTGCCCATAGCTCCGTCCAACACCAATACCCTTTGCTCCAGAAGCTCCCTGATGTCAGGCTTAGCTGTAGTTGTTCGCTGTGTTTCTTCGCTGTTTGTTGTCATTGCTTATTGTTTAATTTATAATCACCCGGTTTTGCCCGGGATTAGGTATTGGCACCTTTTCCGCGTTGTTCCTGCAGACAGGTTGCCAGAGTTTCACTGAGCCTAATCTCTCCACTCTTCTGTATAAATCAAAATTCCGGTAAGGCAGGAATAATGAAATTGTGGGGCAAATATAGCGAATAATTGCTTGTAGGTAATAAATGTGATGAATATCAAGAATGACATTCTTTATATTGACTTTGTCGGTTCTCCTGAGAATAAAAATTGGCTATTTAATCCGGTTTGCTTAATGTTCGTTTTGAATAAACTGTCAGTTTAGATTCTTATAAATCAGACAATACGACATTGATAAAATGGAAAAATGGAAGCTATGTCAGCAAATTTACGGCTGGTAAATTTTTTGATTTGCGCGGACGGAAATTAAAAGAAAGGAAGAAATATTATGAGTAAATTTAGTGATATAATAAACGGAGATAAACCGGTATTGATTGATTTTAGCGCAGAATGGTGTCAGCCATGCCGCATGATGCCACCGATTTTGAAAGAGGTATCGCGCCAATTGGGCGATAAAGTAAGAATACTGAAAGTGGATGTGGATAAAAACCCGGCTATTGCGCGTAAATGGGGCATTCAAAGTGTACCGACGTTAATGATTTTCAAAAACGGGAAACAGTTGTTCCGGCAGCCGGGTGTTATGCAAGCGCAACAAATAATCAATATTTTGAATCCGCATTTATAAAATACCTTCTGTGACTGCTTAAACGCATATTTTATGGCTCTCGATATATTGTCGGGAGCCATTTTTTTTATTTTAGTGTGTTCGTTTCCGGATAATTAGATGCACATTTTATGCAAAAGAATTAATCCTCAAATTCGATTTAATTTATTTGGCTTAGCTTTGGCGATTATTAAAGCATTTACCAAATAGCTGTTGAACAATTCAATGGTTATCCAATATCATTGAATGAAAATATTATTAGTTTCCCCATGCCCTCCGAATAATCAACGCCACGATTCGATGGCTTTTCCACAACTCACATTACCTTTATTGGCGGGCATGACCCCCAAAGAGCATGAAGTAAATATCGTAGAAGAAGTGTTTAATCAAGAAATTGACTTTGATCAAGAAGTCGATGTGGTGGGCATTTCCATTATGACCCAAACAGCCATTCGTGGTTATGAAATTGCCAATGAGTTTAAAAAGCGTGGTAAAACAGTGGTTTTCGGTGGTATTCATGCAACCGTATTACCCGATGAAGCCCTTTTGTTTGGCGATGCGGTAGTGATTGGTGAAGCTGAAAACGGTTTGTGGGAACAGGTGCTGTCGGATATCGAGTCCGGCAATCTGAAAGAACGCTATAAGCTTGGAAGCTACCCCGATTTGAGTGAGTATATAATGCCTCGTCGTGATTTGACCAAAGGTGTGCCCGGCCGTTTTCCGATTGCACCGATTGAAACCGGGCGCGGCTGCCCCTATAATTGCGATTTCTGCACGGTGCCAAAGTCGTTTGGCTCCAAGCAGCGGCATAAATTGATTGATAAAATAATTGAAGATATTGAAAACATTGACGAAAAGAACCTGTTCTTTTTGGATGATAATATTACCATAAACAAAAAGTTTGCCCGCGAACTCTTTGAGCGCCTTATTCCTTTGAAAAAAGGATGGGTAGGGCAGGCCTCGATCAATATTGTGAATGATAAAGAATTGATGCGTTTGGCCCGGAAATCGGGTTGCAAAGGTTTATTGATTGGTTTTGAGTCGATGACAGATACCGGATTGAATAAATACCGCAAAACATTCGCCAGTTTCGAGCGCAACGTGGCCGCCATTAAAACCTTACAGAAAAATGGAATTATGGTGATGGCCTCTTTGGTTTTTGGTTTGGATGACGATACAACCCAGGTATTTGATACGGCATACGATTTTATATCCAAAGCCAAACCGGCCTTTTTACAAGCCTGCGCGCTTACGCCTTATCCCGGAACCGAAGTCTTTGATCGTATGAAAGCCGAAGGACGTATTTTGACAGATGACTGGCGACAGTTTGATGCCAAAAAAGTAATTGTGCGTCCCAAGAATATGACTGCTGAAGAATTGCAAGAGGGTTATACCAGAATTAAGGACAAGACTTATAGTTTTAAGTCTATTATGAGTCGTTCGCTGCCCAATATTTTTGCGGGAATCACGGATACTGCCTTATATTTTACGCTAAACTTCGGAGCGCGTAAATGGCATTACGGGGGACTTACGGCACAACCTTATCACAATAAACCCGGCGACCCGATTGACTTTGACGTAACGAAATATGTTAAACCGTTTAAAGGGAAACAAATACAAAAGACTAAGAAGGCTTCATAAAATAGAAATATCTTATCCATATAGATATTTTAAAAGATCCTATAATTATTTGTAAAGCTTTGTAAAGCAGATGTTTTCTGCAGTAATTAAAAAAAGTAAAGTTTTTCCAAAGGATATTGATTGGTCCTATTGTTAAATAACAATTAGAAAAATAGTTACTTTTGAACATAATTATTTGCAAAATATTTTTTTGTATTATCTAACATTAATGAAAATGAAATACTTCTATCTGTTTTTAATCTTGTTATTTGCAGGAGTGCTAAATCCCGCTTCAGCACAGGATACACAAACAATGTATAAAGGACGATTTACGATCAGTGGTGGGGTTGGCGCAAGTCTGATGCCCGGTCTGTATCACAATTTTAATAATTTACAAGTTGACTATGGCAAAATAAAACCGGTCTTTATTTTCAGTGCGGACTATTATCTGATTGAATTGATAAGTGTAGGTTTGTCATTTGGATATCAAAATGTGCATTTTATTGAAACGCGAAATAATTATAAGCCCGGGGGTGGCGGATATGTTAAAACAGATATTGATATCAGTCTTACGCGCATGAATTTTGCCTATCACATTTTGTTTCATTATTACCGCTCGAAAAATATTTCTGTTTATTCCGGAGTGAGTATGGGAATGAATTATCACAGCATAACCGATAATTCAAGCGATCCTTCGTTTCAACCCACAACTGATCCGTTTTTAGAATTTGGCTTTGCCCCGCGTTTAATCGGCTTGGGACTGGATTTATACGTATTTCAAGATTTGGCCATAAATACCGAAATCGGAATAGGGTATCCCAGTTTTATGACATTTGGTTTGCGTTACGATTTATAAGTTTCAGATTTATTTTCGTATCAAGCTAAAATTCCTGATTCTTTTCTCTATAACTTCCTTAAAATTAACAATTATTTAAATTGTACGCGTGCTGCAATGTGTAATATTTACACTATTTTTGCAGTCTCAATACATTATTATTTAAATAAAAAAGACCTCTTTCTATGGCCTATATAGAATTCGATAAAAATCAGCTCATTAACCTTTCTTATTCTTTAAGCAAAGAGTTACTTCGCGTAAATCGCAGAGGAGCTTATTCGAGCACTACTTTGATCCGTTGTAATACACGGAAATATCATGGTTTGCTTGTGGCTCCGCAACCTGCCATTGACGATGAGTTGCACGTAATCCTGTCGGGAATCGATCCCACGGTGATTCAACATGATGCCGAGTTTAATTTCGGTATTCATCAGTTTCCGGGAGGGGTGTATCAGCCGCGCGGACATAAATATGTACGTGAATTACAAGCCGATCCCATTCCGAAAATCACTTATCGTGTTGGTGGCGTGGTACTTTCCGTTGAAATGCTGTTTTCACAGGATACCGACCGTATTCTGATTAAATACACTTTGGACGATTGCCATTCGCCAACCAAGTTGCGGCTGAAACCATTTCTGGCTTTTCGCCAACGGCATAAGTTAAGCAAGGCCAACGACTGGGTGGATACCAAATACCAAAATGTCGATAATGGTGTACGTTTCCGTATGTATCAGGGATATTCGCCTCTGTATATGCAGTTTTCGAAAAAGGTGGATTATGTGCATGTGCCGGATTGGTACTACAATATCGAATATCGCGAAGAGTTTTTGCGGGGCTATGAATATCAGGAGGACTTATTCGTTCCCGGATTTTTCGAGTTTGACATTAAGAAAGGGGAGAGTGTCTATCTTTCCGCAGGATTGAACGAGGTAAAACCGGCCGGCTTGAGCAAGGCCTTTACGGCGGAACTGAAAAGAAGGATTCCGCGTTCGAGCTTCCGCAATTGTTTGCTGAACTCTGCCGAGCAGTTTATTCAAAAGCGGGATGGCCGCACCGAAGTGGTGGCGGGATTCCCTTGGTTCGGCCGCTGGGGGCGCGATACCTTTATCGCCCTTCCGGGATTGACGCTGACCAATGGCCGCGAGAAGGTATGCAAAGCTGTATTGGATACCATGAGTGCCGAGCTCAAAGGGCCTTTATTCCCGAATATCGGCAGCAAGAACGAAGCATCCTACAATTCCATCGATGCGCCGCTTTGGTATTTCTGGTCGATTCAGCAATATGCGCATACGACCGGAAATTTCGAGCAAGCATGGAAGTTGTACGGCAAAAAAATGAAGATGATTCTGTCCGGCCTGCGCAAAGGCACGGAATATAATATCAAAATGCATGATAATGGGTTGATTAGCGGAGGTGTTCCGGGCAAAGCACTAACATGGATGGATGCCATAAGCAACGGAAAACCGGTTACCCCGCGTATCGGAATGCCGGTTGAAATCAATGCATTGGCTTATAACGCCATAATGTTCACCCTGGAAATGGCCAAGAAGTTTAAGGATGACGCATTTGTAAACGAATGGCAATCCCTCGCGGACAATTTCCCTCAAATATTTACGGATACATTCTGGGACGAGGAACAACAATATTTGGCCGATTATGTAAACGGCGATTATAAAAACCGGGATGTTCGTCCGAATATGATTATCGCTGCCTCTTTGCCTTATAGTCCGATTTCGATTGAAAAACGGAAAGCGGTTGTGAGCAAGGTGCAAAGTGAGCTGCTGACCATTCGCGGTTTGCGGACACTTTCACCTAAGAATCCCGCTTATGAAGGCCGCTACGAAGGCGACCAGCCCACACGGGACAAACAGTATCATCAGGGTACGGTATGGCCGTGGCTGATGGGCCATTTTGTCGAGGCTTATCTTAAAATTCACGGTAAATCGGGTGTGCGCAAAATGGAATGGTATATCGAGCAATTTGAGGATACCATGAAAGAGCACGGCATAGGCAGTATCTCCGAAATCTATGACGGAGACCCGCCGCATACCGCGCGAGGCGCGATTTCGCAGGCCTGGAGCGTATCGGAAATTTTACGCGCCATGCAATTGATTGAAAAAGTAAAATCAGGTACAAACTTAAACAAGGAGGGCAAGCTATGAAAGTTTTGATGTTTGGCTGGGAATTTCCGCCACATATTACCGGCGGACTCGGCACGGCTTGTTTTGGTTTGACCATGGGCCTGATGAAAAATGATGTGGAAGTAACCTTTGTGGTGCCCAAGGCCTATGGCGATGAGAGTGAGGATGTGCGACTGGTGAGCGCCAGTGATGTGTCCTTGGATATTCACAATAAGATATTTCAGGAATATTGGAATAATCTGGATTATATCGAGATTAATTCCACATTGATTCCCTATGCCGGGGAAGAAGAATATTACCGCATCACGCGGAAATACGAACATCATTCGGAAGAAAATGAATCGGTATTTTCTAAGAAATTTAATTTCACCGGAAAATACGGCCCGACCTTGATGGATGAGGTAAAGCGCTATGCGCTGATTGCCGCACAGGTGGCTGCTTCGCAGGAGTTCGATATTATTCATGCCCACGATTGGCTGACCTATGAGGCCGGAATTTCCGCGAAAAAAGTCAGCGGAAAGCCCTTGGTGGTGCATATGCACGCTACGGAATTCGACCGTTCGGGCGAGAATATCAATCAGCAGGTATATGAGATTGAACGTCGTGGAATGGAAGCGGCCGATCGCGTGATTGCCGTTAGTCACCTTACACGAAATGTCGTGATTGAGAAATACGGCATTGACCCCGATAAAGTGGTGGTGGTGCACAATGCCGTGGAGCCGGCTGATAAGTCCGAATTTTACGGTTTGCAGCGCGGTGTAAAAGAAAAGGTGGTTACCTTCCTGGGCAGGATTACCTTCCAGAAAGGACCCGAGTATTTTATTGAGGCGGCCTATAAAGTACTGCAGAAAGATGATAATGTGCGCTTTGTGATGGCCGGTTCAGGCGATATGCTGAACCGCATGATTAAACGTGTGGCCGAATTGAAAATCGCTACGAAATTTCATTTTACGGGTTTCCTGAAAGGGAAAGAAGTGGACCAGATGTTTGCCCTGAGCGATGTGTATGTAATGCCTTCGGTGTCCGAGCCATTCGGTATTTCGCCTTTGGAAGCTATGCGCAGTAATGTGCCTGTGGTTATTTCCAAACAGTCGGGTGTATCGGAGGTGCTGAAACATGCCCTGAAAGTTGATTTCTGGGATATTGACGCATTAGCCGATTCCATTTACGGATTGCTGCATTACGGTGGTTTGTCGCGCATGTTTAAGGCCTTGGGCAAAGTGGAGGTGGACAATATGAAATGGGATAACGCCGCGGCCAAAGTGAAGGACGTTTATGCAAGTTTATTATAGAGGATTAAGATTTTTATAAAGAAAAGATATATGAGATCAATTTGTTTTTATTTTCAGGTGCACCAGCCATACCGGCTTAAGCAATACCGCTTTTTCGATATCGGAAAAGACCATCATTATTACGATGATTACCAAAACAGCTATATCGCACGGCGTGTAGCCGATAAATGCTATTTGCCCATGAATCAACTCCTTTTGGACGCGATTAATGAGTTCGGCTCAATGTTTAAGGTGAGCTTTTCCATTTCGGGAACGGCGCTGGACCAGTTTCAGGAATATACTCCTGAGGTGATTGACAGCTTCCGCCGTTTGGCAGAAACAGGCTGTGTGGAGTTTCTTTCGGAAACCAATACCCACTCGCTTTCCGCTTTGAAAAGCCGTGACGAATTTACCAAGCAGGTAAACGAACACCGCGAGAAAGTGATGCGCCTGTTCGGTGTGAAACCAACTACCTTCCGTAATACGGAGCTGATTTACTCGGATGAGATTGGTGCCATGGTGGCCGATATGGGTTTTAACACCATGCTTACCGAAGGTGCCAAGCATATTCTGGGATGGAAATCGCCCAATTATATGTATGCCAACGCGATTAATCCCAAACTGAAATTGCTGTTGAAAAACTTCCAGTTGAGCGATGATATCGCTTTCCGTTTCTCGCAACAATCATGGGAGGGCTGGCCTTTGACTACGGAAAAATTTGTGGGATGGCTGAATCAAATTGATGAAAAAGAAGAGGTGGTAAACCTGTTTATGGATTACGAAACGTTCGGTGAGCACCAGTGGCCCGAGACCGGAATATTTGATTTTATGCGTGCGTTGCCCGAAAAGGTGTTGAGCATGAGTAATTTCACTTTTAATACGCCTTCGGAACTTTCGGAGCATATGCAGCCGGTTTCCGCCATCCATGTGCCGTACCCGATTTCGTGGGCGGATGAAGAGCGTGACCTGACGGCATGGCTGGGTAATGAATTGCAGGATGAAGCTTTTGATAAGTTGTACGAGTTGGAGGATCGGGTGAAAGTGTGTGATGATCCGCAGATTCAAAAAGACTGGGAATATTTGCAAACAAGCGACCACTTTTACTATATGTGTACCAAATGGTTCTCGGATGGTGATGTGCACAAATATTTCAATCCTTACGGAACACCCTACGAGGCCTTTATCAATTATATGAATGTACTTTCGGATTTTATTATCCGTGTGGATGAGTGCGTTGCGCATCAGCCGAAAAAGGAAAAACCGGCCCCGCAAGCAAAAGCAAAAGAAGAGCCCAAAGCGGCCAAAGAAGACGCGGGAACTGCCGAGAAGAAACGCTTCTATTTCAAGGATTTGGAGAAGCTTTCCAAAGGGAAACTGAAAAGTATTTTGGCGAAGTTTGATGCCGAGGATTTAGTAAAAGCCTTGCATGATTCTTCTGAAACTTTGAAGGATAAATTGTTGAGCAATGTAAACCGCAAAACTCTGGAGGAGTTTGAGCAGTTGAGCGAGCAGGTTAAAGAAGTTTCTAAAAAAGAAATAAAAAATGCTCAACGACGGATTCTTAATCAGTGGAAGAAGTTGAAATAGGTAGAATATTTAATGATACGTTATCTAATTTTTGCATTGGGTTTTATACTATTGTCCTTGGGGGCAAACGCTCAAAAACTTAGATTTGATACCACTTATGTTCATTTAACTCGGCATCATTTTACCGTATATCCGATGGCTGAGACAGCCTATCTGATGATGAATTTTAAGAATATATCGTTTGATGGAATCAGCCATAAATCGACTTTAAAATCGCGAACAACCACAAGTTTGGGTTTTGGGATGTCTTTTTATCGTATCGGTTTTAGTTTCATGTATCAAATTCCGGTTACCAGTATTCCCGAATTGAAAAACAGTAAGGCGTTTAGCTTTGCAGGGGGTTATTCGCTATTTCATTTTTATGGAGAATTACGATACCGGATGTATAACGGTTTTGAGGAGCAAAATTATATTCATGATAGTTTGGGGGTAGTTATTGATGTGCGAAAGGATATAAAGTTAAGACAAATTGGTGCGGTAGCATATTTTTTCACTGCTAAAAAGTATAATTTTGATGCCGCCTTTAAAAATTATAATGTACAGAAAAAATCGGCAGTGAGCTTTATGGTTGTGGGCGGAGGAAACCGATTTAATATTTCCGGTAAATATTTATTTAAGGACTCGACGAATTATGCTTTTGATATAGCAAAAATTCGTGACGTGGATATTTACTCGTATAAGTTAGCCCCTGGAATAGCATTTTCTTTAGTTTTTAAGGGGGTGTATTTATCCTCCATTTTGGCTGTTGGCGCTAATTATAACAGAATGTATTTTTTCGGTGATGAGGAAAGGCAATTTAAAACCACCTTTGCTCCGGATATTGAAAACAGGATTGTATTGGGATACAATAGTAGCAAATGGTTTGGCTCTTTAAGTTTTAATTTGGAAAATGATTATTTCCTTTTTGATAAAATAGATTTGTCGGCCATGAATGTATATTTTAATATTAAAATGGGCTATAAGTTTAGTTCCAGACATTTAGGAAGATTAGGAAAATATTTATAAATAAAATAATAGCATAGCAAGAATGATAAAAACAGATATAATTTTTGAGGTAAGCTGGGAAGTTTGCAATAAGGTGGGCGGTATTAATACCGTGATTGCCACCAAGGCAAAAAGTTTGGTCAATGAGGAATCGGATAACCTGATTCTGATAGGCCCCGATTTGGTAAAGGATCATAAAGATGATAATATATTTATCGAGGACCATGTCCTTTTGGCTAACTGGCGTTCACAAGCCGAGTCGGAAGGATTGCGTTTTCGTGTGGGGCGCTGGAATATTGCCGGAAATCCCATTGCGATTTTGGTGGATTTTACGCCTTATTTCTCTAAGAAAGACGCGATATTTAAGCATTTCTGGGATAAGTATAAACTGGATTCGCTTTTGGGCGAATGGGATTATATCGAACCGGCCATGTTTGGTTATGCCGCGGCGGAGATTATCGCCTCCTATCACCGTTTTTTCCTTTCGACCAACGATCAGGTGTTGGCGCAATTCCACGAGTGGATGACGGGTTCGGGTATTCTGTACCTGAAAGAAAAGGCGCCGCATATCGCCACTACCTTTACCACGCACGCCACGATTTTGGGCCGTACCATTGCCGGAAATCAGTTACCGCTTTACGGCAAGTTGCATGAGTACAATCCGCAGGCACTGGCCAAGCGTTTTAATATTACGGCGAAATATTCTTTGGAGACTATTTCGGCACGGGAGGCCGACTCATTTACCACCGTAAGCGAGATTACGGCCAATGAGTGTAAATATTTACTGGAGAAAGAACCGGATGTGGTTACGCCTAACGGTTTTGAGGATTCTTTTGTGCCCGAAGGAGACGATTATACCAAAAAGCAAAAAGCAGCCCGCGAAAAGTTGATGCAGGTAACGGAAGCCGCTTTGGGTTATAAAGTGGATAATCCTTATTTCGTGATTAACAGCGGACGTTACGAGTTTAAGAATAAAGGTATTGATGTATTCATCAAAGCCTTGCACAAGCTGAATGATTCCTTGCCGGATGACAGTCGCGAGGTGGTGGCATTGATTGCCGTACCCGCACATCACGGCCATGCAAATCCGGTGGTGGCGCAACGCCTGAACGGAGCGCAGAATACCGCTGCCCCGCAACATCTGACCCATATTTTGTTTGGCGAAGAGCACGACCCGAGTATGCAGCTTATTCGTTCCTTAAATCTGGATAACGGAAAAGATAAAAAGGTGAAAGTGATTTTCGCCCCGGTATATCTGGACGGGCACGACGGAATTTTCAATCTGGAGTATTTCGATTTGCTAATCGGATTCGATTTGTCTGTATTCCCCTCTTATTACGAGCCGTGGGGTTATACGCCCATGGAAAGTGTGGCTTTCAGTGTGCCCACAATGACCACCACGCTTGCCGGTTTCGGTATTTGGATTAAAGGGCAGGTGCAGAAGGGAAATCTGGGGGCAATCGTTATCGACCGCGATGATGAAAACGATATTCATCCAGAAATAGCCAATGGCATAAGAACCTATTTGGAACTGCCTGAAGATAAAGCGCAAAAGGCCCGGGAGGATGCTTATGAATTATCGCGTCTTGCCTTGTGGAAAAACCTGATTGGCAATTATTATCAGGCCTACGATTTAGCCATGGAAAAGGCTGCCAAACGAATTGAAGAATTGGATAGTGCCTTTTATCATCAGCCGGGTATTAAATTCCAACAAATGCCCTCCGAGGAACCTCGTTGGAAGAAACTGTTGATTAAGCCGCAATTACCTAAAAAATTGCAGCCCCTGATGGCTTTGGCAACCAATCTTTGGTGGACCTGGAATTTCGAGGCAGCCGCTTTGTTCAAAAGCATCGACCCGGCATTATGGACCAAGGTGGAGTATAATCCGGTTTCCTTGATTGAGGCGCTGGAAATTGAGAAGATGCAGGAGTTGGAGCGGGATGAGGAGTTTATGAGCCGGTTGCGGAAAGTGCACAGCGCTTTTGAGGATTATATGAATACACCTTATCCCGACAAGCAAAAGCAGGTGGCCTATTTCAGTATGGAATACGGCCTGCACGATACCATTAAAATATTTTCAGGCGGTTTGGGAATTCTGGCCGGTGACTATATCAAGGAAGCCAGCGATAATAATCTGAACCTGACAGCCGTAGGTTTATTATACCGTTACGGTTATTTCCGTCAGCGGATTACCATTTTCGGCGACCAGTTG
>CAYUAN010000161.1:0-2874 GCA_964442545.1 uncultured Prolixibacteraceae bacterium
CCACCGATAATCATATTATCCACTTTGGGAATCAGGTTGCGGATAATATCGATTTTGGAACTCACTTTAGCCCCGCCGATTACAGCCGTGTACGGTGATTCTTTGGTATTCAGGGCTTTTTCCAGATTTACAATCTCGTGCTCCATCAACAAACCGAAATATTTATCCTTCGGAAAAAATTCGGCGATAACGGCTGTGGAAGCATGGCGGCGGTGGGCTGTGCCAAAGGCGTCGTTTACATAAACATCAGCCAGGCCGGCAAGCTGTTTGGCCAAGGATTCGTCACCCTTGGTTTCGCCGGGGTAAAAGCGGAGATTTTCCAACAGCATGATTTCTCCTGCTTTCAAATTTCTGGCAGCCTTCGAAACTTCTTCGCCCAAAGGCTTGGAACAAAATTGAACTTCTTTGCCGATAAGCTTTGACAGTTCTCTGGCAACGGGAGCCAACGACAGTTCAGGTACTACCTGGCCTTTGGGGCGCCCCAGATGCGACATCAGTATAATGGCGGCACCATCGTCCAGAAATTTCTGAATAGTCGGCAAGGCGCCGCGAATACGGGTGTCATCCGTTACTTCCAGTTTGTCGTTTAACGGAACATTAAAGTCCACGCGAATGATTACCCGTTTTCCGGCAAAATTCAAATCCTTTATTGATTGCATGATATTTTCTTTTATTGTTAAATGATATTTATTTTTTCAAAAAAGCTCTTCCGGTACAAACCGCCAATGGGAATGGTTTTCATCTTGTTTTCGATAATCAAATCGGGATATTTGATGGAGAAAACCTTGTCCAGATTTACAATGTACGAACGGTGTGTCCGGATAAACATGTTTTCGGGCAAAACGCGCAACATTTCCTTCATGGTGGCGTGCACCGTGTAAACATTATCACCTGTGTGAATAATTACATAATCCTTTTTTGCTTCCAGATAATAAATGTCGCTCAGGCGGATTTTATTCAAGCGGTAATCGGCCCGGACAAAAATATAAGGCGATACGCTTATTTGCTGAGCGGGGGGCGCTGCCGGGTTAACAGGCTGGCCGTCATCATGTGTAGCCATAATAATTGCCGCCCGTAGCTCATTATCGCTAACAGGTTTATTCAGGAATATACAAGGACCGTATTCCTCCAGTTGCCGGCTGAAATCCTTTTTATCCTCGGCTGACAGAAAGAGAACCGGGGTTTTGTATTTGTCACGTATTTCGGCCGCCACCGAAAAACCGTCGTTTTGTAAGTCCGAATAGGTGTCCATTATGACCAAATCCGCTTTCTTTTGATCAAGAATACGGATGGTGTCTTCCGGTTTCGAAACCAGTGCGATGACCTCATGGCCGATTTTATTCAATCGGTTTTGAAGATCGATTTCCAGATTGGAAACATCTTCGGCAACAATTATTTTTAATGTCTGCATTGGGTACTTATTTAGTATTAGTTGGTCTGTTTGCTCGACAAAGATAGGAAATATTGCGATTGATGATTGCAGGCTCGAGGCCACTTTATGTATTAAAAAGTTCAGGTTAAAATTATATATAATAAATATTCCGTTTTCCTGTATTTTTTTAATACTTTTACGTGAAAATAACAATGGTTCACTAGTTTAATAAAAGATACAGATTATGAAAAAGTTTTACGTTCTTCTTTTACTTGTATTTATAACAGTAGTACAGGTTAAAGCCCAAGTAATTTATGGAATAACAGGATTTGGAGGAATCAATGGCAGCGGTGTGCTTTTTAAATATACACCGACCCCTTACTTTAAAACTATATTTAATTTTGGTAGTGGTGGGCCAATCAAGGGTCTTCCTCCGGAAGAACCAATTGGAGGATTAATATTGGGCTCTGATGGTTTATATTATGGTATAACTTTCGGTGGTGGTTCTTATTCCGGTGGCACAATATATGCTTATGATCCATTGGCAGATACACTTGCTGTAGTGGCTGAGTTTGATTATAATGTCGGGTCGCCTACCGGTGGAATTGTTGAGGTTTCAGGTGGTGCAATTTACGGTGCAACAGTTTGGGGTGGGTTGAATTATAATGGAGTAATCTATAAGTATAGTTTAGCTGCCGCTGCCATGGATACTATTTACAATCTCACAAGTGTTGATGGCGGTGATATATACGGAGGTCCTGTTTTGCATTCTGACGGCAAAATTTATTTTGTTACCAATACAGGGGCTGCAAACGGAAAGGGAGCAATTTTGCAACTAAATCCGGCTACGGATGCGGTAGTGAAAAAGTTTGATCTGGATACAAATACCGGATTTGAAATACAATCCTCTATGACTTCCGCAAATGGCGTTTTGTATGGATTAGCCTATTCCGGTGGGTCTAATAATAAAGGAACATTATTTAAATTTGATCCGGCGACAAACCAGCTAACGGTATTGTATAATTTCTCGGATGCGAAAGGGAGCCTTGATGGTTATCAGCCCCATACCACTCCTATTTACTATCAGGGAGATATTTACGGAACAACAAAATTCGGAGGAACACATAATGACGGCGTACTGTTTAAGTACGATTTGGGGACAAACACCTATACCAAACTTTTTGATTTTGATAGTTTAGCAAGCGGAATGTGGCCAATTGGAACACTTTCCCCTGCTGCTGACGGCTGGTTGTACGGTTCGTGTTATAAAGGTGGCGCCTTTGATAAAGGAGTGTTTTTTAAGTATAATGTATATATGGATACCTTGGTAAAACTATTCGATTTTAATGGTGCTAAAGGTGCGAATCCTACTGTTGCCGGTTTTACTGAAGGTATTAAACTGCGGTTCTCGGCAAGTGATACGGTAAAAACAGCTCCTCCGTTTAATATAACATTTAATAATCACACCGTAGATGCACAGAAATATTTTTGGCAATGGCAAT
>CAYUAN010000162.1:0-9175 GCA_964442545.1 uncultured Prolixibacteraceae bacterium
AACAGTTTCTCCCCCCGATAACATAATTCGTGCAATCCGTGGATAAAACCCTTCCGGGCAAGGCCAAGATAACAATCCGCGGTTTAAGCAAAGCTTAAACATCCGCCAAAATTGAAGTCTGCGCTATCCGCGTATCCATCCGCGAAAATCCGCGGTAAAAACATAAATCCATGGATAAAATTTCAAAAATCAGAAAAGGCTAACATCTCGACAGGCCCGATGACCTTCGGTAAAAACAACCATCCGAGCACAAATAAAAATCATCCGTTCAATTCGATAATAAAAAAAGCCGCCAATACACAAAAATTATTTGCGTATTAGCGGCTCCCGATAATCAGGATAAACTATCCTCTAAATCTCATCCGTTTCCACCACCTTAGCCAATAAATCGGCATAAGGAATCAACAGATATTTCTTCCCTTCAAACTCCGTCTCGGTTCCCGAGAATTGCTTATACAAAACACTGTCGCCTACGGCAATCTCAGCATTTTCGATATTACTCATAGCCACAACTTTGGCGATGTTTTGCTTTTCTTTTGCCGTATCCGGAATAATGATTCCGCTGGCAGTTTTTGTTACTTGATCCTCCTCGGTAATATCGAGAAGCACATTTTGGTTAACCGGTTGTAACTCTTTCATGATTCTATGCTTTTTAGTTTTTATACTTCTGTTTTCTTATCCTTGAATGCCCAATAGGCTGTTAATTCTGTTTTTATCGAAGCCGATAATAATTTCCCCGTTGATGTCGGTTTGCGGAACGCCCTGCTGACCGCTGCGCTTCACCATGGCTTCGGCCGCCGCCTGGTCTTTCGATACATCGATATCCGTAAAGCGAATACGATGTTTGCGCAGGTGTGTTTTCAGAGTATTACACCAGCTGCAGCTAGGCGTGCTATACACGGTTACCCGCTTTTGGGGCTTTTCTTCCCCCTCGGCCACACTAGCGCTAAACAAACTTTCTTCAAAAAGATTCTTGTAATAATCAGCCGTATTGCACCCTTTTACCACATTTTTATATTCTCCTTGCTCAAAAGCAATCAGGGTAGGGGCACTGGTAATTTGATATTTCGGGTGAATATCGCGCACTTCGGCCACATTGGCAACACAAACCTTCAAATCATCCAGATCCTTTACGGCCTCCTCCAGATTCTTTAAGGCACAATCACTTTGCTCGCTGCCTTTTTTATACAGCAAACAATAGGCTTTGTTGGTGCCCTTCAGCTCGTTTTGTAAACTATTGTACGAATCAATATGCACTAACTCCATAGCTTGTCAAATTTTCGTTCGCTGCCATTCCTTAAAAAACGTGCCAACTGAACATTGCGACAAAAATAATCGAAACAAAAAACCAAATAATGCTTGTAGATTATTAAGTGTCCCTCAAATCAGGTACTTATAAAATTTATGGAATAACCACGGCCCTAATCGCTGCCGGGTGCAATTTTGTCAGACTGTCAGTCTTTGGGTATCTCAATCTTAAATCCCGTACCGTGATAATTGGTGATAGCCACGCGCGGGTCCATTTTCAGAATCTTCCGCAGTTTGGTGATATACACATCCATCGAACGGCTGTTGAAATGGTTGATTTCCCCCCAAAGCTCCATCAATGCGTCATCGCGTTTCAGAATTTTATTTTTGTGCTGCAGCAGAAGTTTGAGCAGCTCGTTTTCCTTGCGCGTCAGGCGTACCTCCGTTTCCCCGTCGGTAATGCTCATATTTTCGGTATTGAATTTCAGTTTACCGAAATGCACGGTCTTGGGAAGTGCCGAGCGCTTGCGCCTGGCTTTTGGCGGTGGTGCCGTGCGTCGCAAAATCGCCTTGATACGCAATAAGAGCTCCTCCGTATTGAAGGGCTTGGTCAGATAATCGTCGCCGCCTTTTATAAAACCTTTGATGCGGTCTTCCTCCTGCGATTTGGCGCTGAGGAATATAATCGGGATTTGCTGATCCGCTTCCCTAATACGTTCTGCCAGAGTGTAACCGTCCATTTTGGGTAGCATGATATCAAGCAGGCACAAATCGAATTTCTTTTTTTCAAAGTTGCTCAAAGCTTCTTCCCCGTTTTTGCATAAATCCACTTCGAATCCCTGCATTTCCAAAAAGTCGGTGACAATCATGCTTAGATTATCATCATCCTCGACATATAAAATGTTTATCGGTTTTTTGCTCATAAGTTAGGTTGTTTAGTTCCTGTAAAATTAACATTTATTTAATTTCAAAGGCAAATTTTCGATAAAAATAATACAGAAATAACAGACCTTCGTAAATTCACAGAGCAAGTATGTTTACGTATAAACCCTCCAAGAAAAATTTTTCTTAGTGCAATTTTGGCAAATATATTTCAAAGGTACTGCCACTGCCTTCCTCACTTTGCACCTTAATGGTTCCGCCGTGGGCTTCCACCACCCTTCGTACGTAATACAAACCCAGTCCGAAACCTTTAGTATTGTGTATATCCCCTTGCTGTACTCGGAAAAAGCGGTCGAAAATACGTTCTTGATATTTCTTTGCTATCCCGATTCCCCGATCGGTGATGCTGATGGAAATTCCCCCGGCATAGTCGTTTGTTTCCACTTTGATATGCGGAGCACCGTTCGAATACTTAATGCCGTTTTCCAAAAGGTTGGTAATAATATTACTAAAGTGGGTCGGATCTACCTTATATAAGGAGTTTGTGGCCTTCAAGTGCATTTCCAGTGTGCCTTTTTTATCTTTAATAATCATATTGATGGCGGCGCAGGCTTTTTCAATACTGTCATGCAAGTCAATCTCCTTCAGCTTTATCTTCATGGTGCCGCGTTCAAAAAGGGCTATTTGCATCACCCGTTCCACTAATTTTTTTAAGCGGGCATTCTCGTCATAAATAATTTTCGAATAGCGCTTCGATTTCTCCCGGTCGTCCAATACCCGGTCTTTCATTAACATCTCGCTGGCGACCGAAATCGTGGCAATCGGTGTTTTCAGTTCATGGGTCATATTACCGATAAAATCGCTTTGAATCTGACTCAGCTTCTTTTGTTTACGAATGATATGAAGATTCTTCGCGGCCATACTTATCGCTGCAATAATCAGCAGGGTGGACAGCACGATCCAAACAATTAAACTTTGAATAATAAAGGAACCCGTATTTTCAATAAGGAGGAATATTTTGCTTTTATCATTTTTGCGGCAATCAAGTCTTTGAGCATATTCAACAAACTTCTTATCCTTATTATTAAAACCGACGCTATCAATTTTACATCGATATTCAGGGGTTTTGTCCAGATGACTGATTTGCACCCGCATAATGGAATCGAGTAATTGTTGTCTGTTGATAGATTGCGGATACATCGCGCTATTGTGAATAATCCCGCAATAATCTTCGGCGGTCTTATCTAATATACGGTAGATATGCTCATTAAAATGCGCCTTGCGCTCCAGATAGGAATCGAATATCCAGAACGCCTGCATTAAAACAATCCCAATAAACGAAACGATTGAGATAATGGAAATTTTCTTTATGGGATAGTTTCTCATGCCTTGCGCTTTGCTCTGTGCAAATATGCTAAAAAAATCGGGTGCAATTGCGGTCTTTATATCAAGCTTTCTGTCTGTTTCGTATCCCCCAAATATAATAATGCTGAAAGCATTGTTAAAAATAAAATCAGAATCATGATATTTTGTTAAATTTTAAAATTATTAAAAAACACTTTCCTTCCCGATTATTAAAAACATAAATTAATACGTTCATGTATTATATGATAAATCAAAATATATACATGTGCTATATTGATAGACGGCTGTTAATTGTCGTGTGTTTGTTATGAAAAAGTTTGAAATTTTTAATGAAAATACTTGCAGATGTTTAAAAAACTATATTAAATTTGCCTTGGGATTTAGTTAAACAAACCTACTCCGATTGAGCGGCTGGGGAGCCGCTTCCAACCTAAATAATCGGTATTTTTCATTTTTTTCCTCCCTTACTTGTTAAGGGAGGTTTTTTTTTATGCTTCTTTTTCATTCTTAAATTTTGTTTCAAATTTCCTTAAATTAGCGGAAAATATTTATACCATGAAAAAGAAAGTCTGCATTTTAAGTATCGACGGGGGCGGTATCCGCGAATTGATTCCCGCCATGATTTTGGAATATATCGAAAAGCAATTGCAAGAGATTAGCGAAGCATATCATTTGTCCGATTTTTTCGATTTTATTGTCGGGAGTGATTTCGGAGGGGTGCTTGCCGCGCTTTATGTTACACCAGGCAAACATGGCCGCCCGGCTTATTTGGCCGGCAAGGGGGTGGAGGTGTTTCGCAGGCATGGGGCCGAAATTTTTGATATTTCATTATTAAAAAAAATAAGGAGTATCGGCGGTATGACCGATGAAAAATATTCCGCTAAAAAACTGGAGGCCTTGCTGCAGGACCTCATGGGCGATTATCGTTTAGGCGATACGGTTAAACCCTTGATGTTGATGGCCTACGATGTTCGAAATCGCCGGTCGAATTATTATACGACTACTGATGCCCGCGATCCTATTCGCAATTTTTATTTGCGGGATTTATGCCGGGCCGGTACTGCCATACCTTCCTATTTCGAAACAGCACGTATCGTATCGGAGACAAAAACACCCTTTAGTTTAATCAGCGGAAGTATATTCGCCGCGAATCCCGCGATGGCGGCTTATGCCGAATCACGAAAAATAAATTTTGCGGAAATGCTTGACCAAAGTGATAAGCCGGTATTTCCCACAGCCGGTGAGATACTGATGCTGTCTATTGGTACGGGTGATGTGCGTACACCATACTATTACGATAGTATTAAGGACTGGGGAGATATGAACTGGTTGAAACCGATAATTGATATTTCTTATTCCTCGAATAGTGAGGCGGTTGATTATCAAATGCGGAAAATTTTTGATGCCACCGAATCTCCGGAGGATTATTTCCGCTTTAATCCTCAACTTGTGGGTAAGTCGGGAGAAATAGATGATGCCTCAGAGGATAATATTCGTAATTTGGCTGCCATTACCGAGCAATATATAGAAGTTCATAAAGAGGATTTCAGCCGGTTGATTGACAAGCTGATAAATAATAATAGGGAAGAATAGCACTTGCATACAATATGATAGAAGAAGAACAGACGCAGAGCTACCGGATGGTGGCTAAAACCTTTGAAGGCCTGGAAACGGTTTTGGCCGAAGAATTAAAAGAATTAGGTGCTACCGGTATTGAAGTGCTGAAACGGGCCGTCGCTTTTCAAGGTGATTTGGCTTTGATGTACCGCGCGAATTTCTGGTTGCGCTCCGCCGTGAGTATCCTCAAGCCCATTGCCTCTTTCGAGGTGGAAGACGATAAAGACCTCTACAAAAAAATATATGAGATTAAGTGGTTGAATTATTTCGACCTGGGAAAAACTTTTGCCGTACAGGCGACGGTAAACAACCATCCTTCGCTTACGCATTCGCAATATGCCGCCTTGAAGGTAAAAGATGCCATTGCCGACCAGTTCCGCTATTATTTTAATCAAAGGCCCGATGTGGATCCCAAAAATGCCAATATAAATATCAATGTTTATGTTTCGGGTAAGCAGTGCGAGGTGGCTTTGAACAGTTCGGGCATGCCGCTTTTCAAAAGAGGTTATAAGGTAGAAATGCACCGGGCGCCCTTGAATGAGGTGTTGGCCGCGGGCATGATTCTGCTGTCGGGTTGGGACAAAAAAAGCCATTTTATCGACCCGATGTGTGGCTCGGGTACACTCTTGATTGAGGCCGCGCTGATGGCCTATAATTTCCCGCCGCAGTTTATGCGCAAGGAATTTAGTTTTGAAAATTGGTCCGATTTCGATCCGGGAATATGGCGGGATATTAAGCGCGAGGCGGTTAGCAAGCAAGTGGATTTTGAAAGCCGCATTATCGGTGGTGATATTTCGTCCAAGAATCTGGAAATTGCCCGCCACCTGATTACCAATATGAAGTTTCATAAGGATATCGAATTGGTGCAAAAAGATTTGCGTCAACATCGCCCGCCTGACGACGGAAAGAATGGCTGGATTGTTACCAATCCACCTTATGGCGAGCGCCTGCACTCCAAAGATTTACTCGGGCTTTACGAGGCGATTGGTACTGCTTTCAAACATAATTTCCCAGGCTATACGGCATCGCTGATAAGCTCGGATATGGAAGCGATGAAAATGATTGGCCTGAAACCGGTAAAGAAGGTTACCTTATACAATGGCGGCCTGCTTTGCACCTTCAATACCTATGATTTGTATGAAGGAAGTAAAAAGAATAAAGCAGAAAAAGAGCTGCAGGCAAATACAGGAGAAAATATTGAAATAAGCCCTGAATTGGATAACGAGCAATTGACCGATTTGTTTAACGACGGTTCGGGTATGGAGGGTTATGATCCGGAGGCTAAGGCCCGGGAGGCTGAAGAAAAGGCCGAACGTTGGCGGCGCCAAAAAGAGGAGCGTAAAGAGGCCTGGAAACAGAAAAAGGATAAGGAGGCGGAGGAGCGCTCATCTAAAAAAGAACGCGGCCCCAAAACGGAACGAGAAACAGGGGAAGAGCGGCCGGATAAACGCCGCCGTGAGAAAGGTCCAAAAAGGGAACTGGGGAAAGATTACTATAACGAACGCTATAATAAAGGAAAAGTTTTTAAAAAGGATACAAAGTCCGGTGAAGAGGAAGTGCAGGGTGATGACTGGAAAGCAAAACGCTATGCACGCTACAAAAAACGGATGCAAGACTCGCGCGACGGTAGCGGCAAGCCGGGAAAGAAACCCGCTTCGAAACCGGGTCGATTTAGTAAAGACAGACCTAAAAAAGGCGATTATAAAACCGACAATAAAAGAAATTCAAAATCAAGATATTCAGGAAAGAAAGGACGATAGAGCATGAAAAAAAAGATTAAAAAAATCGGGGTTTTTACCTCCGGGGGTGATGCCCCGGGGATGAATGCGGCCATACGTGCGGTGGTACGCACGGCATTGAATTACGGAACTGAAGTTTACGGCATTTACCGCGGATACGACGGTATGATTACAAACGATATCGTAAAACTGGAGAGTAAGGATGTGAGCGGAATTATTCAGCGTGGGGGAACTATTTTAAAATCCGCGCGAAGCAAGGATTTCCGTACGCCCGAAGGCCGCGAGAAGGCTTATGAGAATTTGAAAAAACACGGTATCGAAGGCCTTATTGCCATTGGCGGAGACGGAACCTTTACCGGAGCGAATATTTTTCATAAAGAATTTGATATTCCGGTTGTGGGTATTCCCGGAACCATTGATAACGACCTGTATGGCTCGGACCTTACCATTGGTTATGATACGGCTATGAATACGGTTATCGAAGCCGTGGACAAAATCAGGGATACGGCGGGCTCGCATAATCGTCTGTTTTTTATTGAGGTAATGGGCCGTGATGCCGGATTTATCGCCCTGAATACAGGGATCGCCACCGGCGCCGAGGATATTTTGATTCCCGAAACCAAAACCTATCTTGAAGATTTGATTCTTACCTTGCGCCAAAATAAGCGTAAAGGCAAAACCTCCGGAATCATTATCGTTGCCGAAGGAGATGATCTGGGTGGTGCCTACGAGGTGGCCCGCAAGGTGAAAGAATATGATAACAGTTATTCCACGCGGGTAACGGTCCTAGGCCATATTCAACGGGGTGGCTCGCCCACTTTGATTGACCGTGTGCTGGCCAGTTATCTGGGCTACCATGCCGTAGTTGGTTTGTACAAAGGAAAAGCGCATCATACGGTGGGGCGTGTTAATGGAAAACTGCTTTTTACGGAATTGTCTAAAGCCATTAAGCATCACAATTCCATCGACCGTGATTTGTTAAACCTGGCCCGGATTTTATCCACCTAAATTAATTTCTTAAACTTGCTGTGGAACGGATAACCTTGTTTGCCGACATCTTGTTGCCCGTACCCATTCCGGGTACCTTTACTTATCGTGTGCCCTTCGAAATGAATGAGCGTGTGGCGGTGGGTAAGCGTGTTGTGGTGCAGTTCGGGAAGAAGAAATTGTATAGCGGCCTGGTTCGCAAATTGCATCAGCAAGTACCCGACTACAGCAATATCAAATACATCCTTGATGTATTGGATGCCGAGCCGGTGGTAACCCAAAAGCAGTTCGCGTTTTGGGATTGGATGGCGGCTTATTATATGGCTACACCCGGCGAGGTGATGAATGCCGCTTTGCCCACAGCAATGAAATTGGCCAGTGAAACCAAGCTGGTGATGAATCCCGAATGGGATAAAGATTACGATACACTTACGGATAAGGAATTTTTGGTGATGCAAGCCTTGGAAGTGCAGCACGTTCTCACGCTTAGCGAGGTTAGCAGTATTGTGGATCAGATGAAGGTGATGCCTCTGGTGAAAACCTTGATTGAGAAAAAAGCCATTTTGCCCGAGGAGGAAATGAAATTGCGCTTTAAGCCGAAGATGGAATCCTATATTCGTTTAAGCCCGGAGTTTCAAACGGAAGAAGCTTTGCAAGCTTTAACCTCCCAATTGGAAAAGCGGGCTTTTAAGCAATTGGAAATCCTGATGGGCTATTTGCAACTCAGCGAATGGTTTAGCGGAAAGCCCAGGGAAGTTGCGCGTGGTGTGCTGCTAAAAAAAACCAATGCCTCGGCCGCTATTCTCTCCTCCATGATTAAAAAGGGAATACTACAGCAGTATGAGCGCAGTGTTTCGCGTTTGGTGGATGTAGATGCACAAAAACCGGTGGAGAGTATTCAGCTGAATCCTGAACAAACTGAAGTGTTGGCTTCTCTTGAGCAACAGTTTGAAACAAAGCAGTCCGTATTGCTGCACGGCGTTACCGGTAGCGGTAAAACGGAAATTTATATCCGGCTGATAAAGAAAACCATTGACGCCGGTAAACAGGTGTTGTTCCTGCTGCCCGAAATTGCCCTGACGGCGCAAATCATTAACCGCTTGCGGCAGTACTTTGGCCCGGATGTGGGGGTGTATCATTCGCGTTATAACCAAAACGAACGGGTGGAGGTGTGGAACCGTGTGCTGGGTATCAACAGTAGTCTGGGTAATTACAAAATCGTGATTGGCGCCCGCTCGGCTTTGTTTCTTCCGTTTCAAAATCTGGGCTTGGTTATTATCGATGAGGAGCATGATACCTCCTATAAACAGTTTGACCCCGCCCCACGCTATCATGCC
>CAYUAN010000163.1:0-2708 GCA_964442545.1 uncultured Prolixibacteraceae bacterium
TCATTTGGCAGCGACAACAGTAATATCACGGCACACGCGATCTTTGTTCCCATACTCTATAATCTGGCTTTGCATGGCAACCGCCGGCTGCAATTGTATTATACCACCGGCAAAGAGCAGGCAATCCGTTTGCAACGAAAATCACAAAACCCCGAGGATTTATATCATATTGCCGCTGTGGAGGGCGAGCTCGATTTTATTCCCGGAATCATGCGTTCGGGTGCGATGGTAACTTTATTGGTCGATGCCTCATCCGTTCAGAATGCGGGAAATTATAAGATAACACTGGATGGAAAGGAACTACAGTCTTGTGCGTTTAATTATCCGCGTGCCGAGTCGGATTTACAATCATTAAGCCCCGGACAAATAGAAGAGGAAATAGCCCGTGCGCAACTGAAAAATATCAACATTCTGAATAGTACAAACGCCTCGCTTACCGCTACGGTAAAGGATTTGCACAAAGGTGTGCAATTGTGGAAACTATTTTTATCACTGGTTCTTTTGTTCTTGATAATTGAGTTATTTTTGTTACGCTTTATGAAGTAACTCCATGGACGATTTAGACCAAAACATACCCGAAGAGGAATTTGAGGAATCTGCACAGGATTTATCCGATGATTCCAGTTTAGCGCATACCACCACATTGGCGGGCTTGTACGAAAACTGGTTTCTGGATTATGCTTCCTATGTGATTATGGAGCGTGCCGTGCCGGATATTCGCGACGGATTCAAGCCCGTGCAGCGACGCATTCTGCATGCCATGAAGGAGATGGATGACGGGCGCTTTAATAAGGTGGCCAATATCATCGGGCAAAGTATGAAATACCATCCCCATGGTGATGCTTCCATCGGAGATGCTTTGGTACAATTGGGCCAAAAGGATTTGCTGATTGATATGCAGGGAAACTGGGGAAATATCCTGACCGGCGACCGCGCCGCCGCTCCGCGTTATATTGAGGCCCGCTTGAGCAAGTTTGCTTTGGAGGTGGTTTTCAATCCCAAAACAACGGTTTGGCTGCGTTCGTACGATGGCCGGAACCGTGAGCCCGAAACTCTGCCGGTAAAATTTCCTATGTTGCTGGCCATTGGTGTCGAAGGAATCGCCGTGGGACTGGCATCGAAGATTATGCCGCACAACTTCAATGAGTTGCTGGATGCATCGGTGGCCTATTTGCGCGGACGCAGCTTCGAGCTGTTGCCTGATTTTCCCACAGGCGGAATGATGGACGCCAGCCGCTATAATGACGGCTTGCGGGGCGGGAAAATTCGCATTCGCGCCAAGATTGAAAAGCAGGATAAGAAGACGCTGGTTATTCGCGAGATTCCCTTCTCTACCACGACTTCTTCTTTGATAGAATCCATTGTTTCGGCGAATGATAAGGGGAAAATCAAGATTAAAAAGATAGAGGATAATACCGCCGCCGAGGTGGAGATTGTCATCCGCCTGGGAGCCGGGGTTTCTCCGGACCAGACTATTGACGCTTTATATGCTTTTACCAATTGTGAGGTGTCGATTTCGCCCAACTCTACCGTGATTCATAACGGTAAACCCGCCTTCCTCGGCATGAAGGAAATACTGAAAATATCTACCGACCGCACGGTGGATTTGTTGAAGCAGGAATTGGAAATTAAGCGGGGCGAGTCGATGGAACAATGGCATTTTGTTTCCTTGGAAAAGATTTTCATTCGCGAGCGTTTGTACCGTAAAATTGAGGAGGCCGAAAGTTTCGATGAAGCCATTGAGATTATTGACCAGGCGCTCGACCCGTATAAAAAACTGTTTAAGCGCGCGATTACACGCGATGATATTGTTCGCCTGACGGAAATTCGCATTAAGCGTATTTCGAAATACAATGAGTTTAAGGCCGATGAGCAAATCAAAAACCTGGAAGAGCAAATTGCTGAGGTGGAACATCATCTGGCCAATCTGATTGATTATGCGGTGGCTTATTTTAAGGACATCAAAAAGAAATACGGGGCCGGGCGCGAGCGGAAAACCGAGTTGCGCAGCTTCGAAAATATCAATGCCGCCGCTGTGGCCGTTTCCAATGTGAAATTGTATGTAAACCGTGAAGAAGGCTTTATTGGCAAGGCCCTGAAAAAAGATGAATTTGTAACCGAGTGTTCGGATATTGACGATATAATTGTTTTCCGCGAGGATGGTTCCTTTGTGGTAACCAAGGTGGCCGACAAGACTTTTGTGGGGAAAAATATTATTTATGTCGGCGTGCATAAGCATAATGATTTGCGTACCATTTACAATGTGGCATACCGTGATGGTAAGGCCGGCCGTACTTATGTGAAACGCTTTGCCGTAAAGGGTGTTACGCGAGACAAGACCTACGATATTACCAAAGGAACCGAGGGCTCGAAGATTTTATATTTCAGCCATAATCCCAATGGAGAGGCTGAGGTGGTGCGCATTAAGCTGCGGCCGAGGCCGAAACTGAAAAAGCTGACTTTCGATTTCGATTTCAGTACGCTGGCGATTAAGGGCCGGGGTGCAGGCGGTAATACGCTGACCAAGCATATGGTTAGTAAGATTACTTTGAAGGAGGACGGGCTTTCCACTTTGGGGGCACGAAATATTTGGTATGATGATACCGTGCGCCGCCTGAACGGACAGGAGCGCGGACGACTGCTCGGAGCTTTCGGCCCGGAAGATAAAATTCTGACCATTATGCAGTCGGGGCATTTCCGCCTTACCG
>CAYUAN010000164.1:0-1794 GCA_964442545.1 uncultured Prolixibacteraceae bacterium
GTTCCGAACAAAAGGGAATAATACGCGGATTGCATTTTCAAATGCCACCGTACACGGAAACCAAATTGGTGCGCTGTGTGAAAGGGGCTGTGCTTGATGTTTTTGTGGACTTACGCAAAGATTCACCGACTTTCGGACAATGGGACAGCATAGAGCTGAGCGAAGAAAACAAAAAAATGATATTTATTCCCAGAGGATTTGCCCATGGTTTTTGTACCCTGACCGAAATTTCGGAGGTTTTTTATAAGGTGGATAATTTTTACGCAAAAGATTATGAAATGGGCCTTTTATGGAATGATAAAGATTTGAATATTTATTGGCCGGTTTCGCAAGCAATCGTGTCCGAGAAAGACGCAAAAAACCTGTCGTTTAATGATTTTTTAACAGAAACTAAATTTATAATATGAACATCAGATTATTTAAACCCTCGGTAGGAAAAGAGGAACTGGAAAATATAAAAGCCGCCTTTGAACGCTCATGGATCGGCCTTGGTCCCAATGTAAACGAATTTGAAAAAAAATGGGCGGAGTTTATCGGCTGCGAAACAGCAATCGGTTTAAATTCGGCCACTGCGGCTTTGCATCTTGCCTTAATGGCTTTTCAATTTCCCGAAGGGAAGAAGGTGCTGGTTCCTTCTTTAACTTTTAGTTCCACGGCATCTGCGGTATTATACAACCGGCTGATTCCTGTATTTGTAGATTCCGATCCGGTAACCCTGGGTATGGATTTGGAAGATATGAAGCGCAAATACGATAAAGATGTGGTTGCGGTAATGCCTGTTCACTACGCCGGCCATCCGGTGCCGATGGATAAACTGATGCCTTGGGCAAAGGAAAAGGGATTGAAAGTGATAGAAGACTGTGCACATACCGCAGGAGCAAAATACAAAGGGAAAACCTTAGGAACCTGGGGGGATATGGGTTGCTTTAGTTTTGAGGAGAAAAAACTGATGACCACCGGCGACGGCGGGATGATTGTTTCCAACGATCCGGAATTATTGAAAGATATAAAAGCATATCGCTGGGTAGGCATTGATAAGGATAACTGGAAAACAGCTCAGGCGTATGTGGATACCAATAAGGATGCAATGCACTGGTTTTACGAAATAAACCTATTGGGTTATAAATATAATATGAACGATTTGTCGGCGGCTATCGGATTGGCGCAGTTGGAGAAACTTCCGAAAATGAATGCCCGGCGTTCCGAAATCATTCGGATGTATCTGGATGGAATCGAAGGTGTTCAAGGAGTAGAGCCCTTATTACCGTTTGAGCCGGAAAATTATGTTTACCAGATGTTCGGAATAAGAGCCGAAGAAAGAGACGAACTGATGATTTATCTCAAATCCAAAGGAATTGCCACGGGTTGTCATTATACTCCCTTATCATTGCAACCATTATTTAAGCCCTTTGCTTTTGGCTGCGATTATATTGAACAAGAGCATAATAAGTTTATTACCTTGCCTTTGCATGCCGATTTGACGGATGAGGAAGTGGTGTGTGTGATTGATAATATTAGAATCTTCTATTCATGCTTTTCCACCCGAGAAGTAAACTAAGAAGACTA
Organism: uncultured Prolixibacteraceae bacterium; assembly: GCA_964442545.1. GTDB lineage: Bacteria > Bacteroidota > Bacteroidia > Bacteroidales > UBA1556 > UBA6267. The sequence goes on from CAYUAN010000164.1 coordinate 1,567, forward strand.
TTGTCCTGCTTTGAAATACTAAAGTATGATTTTATAAATTTTCTTTGGGGATTTGAAAAAGCAAATCTTTATTTATCAAAATGTAGTAAAGAATCACTTCCGCGAATATTAGTAAAATATGGAGCAAAGATAGGCCAATACTGTGATTTGGAAACGGGATTGCGCTTTCATAATTGTAAAGATTTCTCTAATTTATCTATAGGGGATAACTGCCATATCGGTAAAGAT
>CAYUAN010000165.1:0-14254 GCA_964442545.1 uncultured Prolixibacteraceae bacterium
ATAAAACACTTTGTGAAACTCTGTGTCTTCTTTGTGCTCTTTGTGTAATAGCCAACTATCGATTTCACAGAGTTACCCAGTGTTGTACACAGAGGAACACAGAGACTTATATGTCCTTATATGCCATATATGGTTCAATAAATACTTTGTGCAACTCCGTGTCTTCTTTGTGTCCTTTGTGTAACAGCCAACTATCAATTTCACAGAGTTACACAGTGTTGTACACAGAGGAACACAGAGACTTATATGCCCTTATATGCCTTATATGGTTTAAAAAAATCAATCTCTTTTTACCGCCAGTGACTCCGCCCCACTTCCCTGCTCCAAGAAAAAAAATTTACATTTTCTTTGAATCCTTAATGCAACGATTAATCCTTAATTTTGTCTGCAAGATATATTATAAAAGCCCCTGTAAAATGAAATTACAATCCATAATTAGCAAAAGTCTGTTTATCCTTCTTGCCTTAGGCCTTTTCGGTTGCCCTGATCCCTGGAACGGCCCCGACTACAGCGAAGGACATCTGCCCGATATGCCGGTAAATTTCAGCGTGATAAATACCGAATATGACGATTATAATTCAACCCTGCCCCAAAGCGGCGAATACTTTCCGCTTTGCTTTTCGAGCAATCGGGAAAGTAGCGGAAATGATTATAACATTGTTCACAAACCACTGGAAATCACCTGGAATTGGGACACGGAAGAATTATATGTGGGCCTGCAAAGATATTATCCCACTTACGATGCGCTAAACATTTCCGCACATAAAGCCGCCAAAGCCGCCAATAGTACGGATAACGAGTTCGGCCCCTTTATGCAATTGATGGGCGAACATCAAGATCAAAATTCCGAATTCGGTTATTATTTCGCCATGACACTTCTATTTTCAAGCGACCGCAATGCTTCGGGTCAGGATATCTATTTTGTTGAAAACGATAAGCAGGAAGCATATAACACGGCCAAGCCGGTACATTTTCTGAATAGCGCCTATAACGACTGCTACCCCTCATTTAATCAAAACGACAGCGGTATCTATTTTTGTTCCGACCGTCAGGGGGAATATGATGTGTTTTTCGCACGGGTAAATTTAAGCAGTCAGGACTGGCCGGCAATCTTCGGAGATACGACGGCTAAGCCGATTCGGAAAGTGATGGAACTATCTTCCGATTCGGCGGATAAATGTCCCTTTATTCTGGGGAATTATATGGTATTTGCCTCAAACAGAGCCGGGGGAATGGGCGGCTACGACTTGTATTACAGCAAGTTTGAAAACGGCAGCTGGACGAAGCCGGTAAACTTCGGGCCGAAGATTAATACCGAATACGATGAATTTCGTCCCGTGGTACGCCGCGAAGAAGGATTTGATAATGACTTTATGATATTCTCCAGCAATCGCCCCGGCGGAAAAGGCGGATTTGATTTGTATTATGTTGGTATTGAAAAGATTCCTTATTGAAATTTGAGATTACCAGCTTTGCTAAGGCTACGGTAGATAAATTTGATTTGCTCCGTAACAATACTCCAACCCCACAATTTAACCTACCTATCGGATTTCCTCCCGACAGGGATGGCAGGATTTCCTCCCGAAGGGATGGCAATTTAACCATTTAACCAATTTAGCAATTCAACAATAACGCAATTTACGTACATTTGCGGCCTGAAATCAATTATTAAATACTATAAATTAAATTATGGCTGGAAAAAGAACATACACCATGGTAAAGCCCACCGCGATGCGCAAGGGCTATATGGCTGCAATTATGAACGAAATCACCAAAGGCGGTTTTAAGATTGTGGCGGCAAAAATGACAAAATTAAGTCTGGAAGACGCGCAGAAATTCTACGCAATACACAAAGAACGTCCGTTTTTCGGCGAACTGACCGAGTTTATGTCCTCAGGGCCGATTATGGCAATGGTACTGGAAAAGGAAAATGCTGTAGAAGCTTATCGTAACTTTATCGGAGCCACCAATCCTGAAGAGGCTGCCGAAGGAACCATTCGTAAAATGTACGGAACCAATATGGGTGAGAATGCCGTACACGGTTCGGACAGTGACGAGAACGCGGAAATTGAAATTAAATTTTTCTTCTCTGATCGCGAGATTTTTGAATAATCCGAATAAACCTATTACGGAAAAGGCCGGCATACGTCGGTCTTTTTGGTTTTAAATTGGCCGGTATTCTTTGAAAGTCCCGTCCGCAAAGAAATACACAATACGCTCCGGTTTTTTGTCCGTGCCCGGCAGCGCCTGCCCGTAGCTTGGCTTTTCCTCCTCCTGAAGTTCTTCGGGTGCCATTTTCGAGGCCAGTTTGTCCGCCTGCACTTCCATCTTCTTATTAACCGAAGCCAAGGATTTATTCAAACTTCCGGACGGTAGTTCCGGAGTCGCACCGGCCAGAACTTCATGGGAGGTTTCCGCAATTTGCCGTATGGAGGCATTCGACTTTTTTCCTTTAATCAACCAATAGGGATCAATGTCCGGGAAAGCATTCAGTATCTTTAAAACATAATCCAGACTCGGTTTGTTTCGTCCGGATAAAACATGCGAAAGTCCGGAACGCGGCACCCCGATTTTATCAGCAAATTTCGAAGCCGATAATCCATGATCTTCCATGATTTTTTTGATGCGATCTTTCATATTTTTCATCAATTTTTCGTGCTTACAAATGTAAATAATGATTACAATCGTGAACATAAAATTTATTAACAATCTTAAATACTTATTTGTTTACGATTGTAAATTATATAGAGTTTACTTTTATAAACAAGCATTATTTTAAGAAACAATATGCTACATACACTTAAATTATAAATTTATATACTTCTTGTTATTTATTGGTTTTGTGTTTTGTATGGTATTTTTATCCGTATTGCCGGTTAAAGCATTAGCCGAAACAGTATCACCTATTACATTTGTAAACAATAGCTCGAATTTAGTATTGTAAACCCGTTTACATTATTAACTTTTGTAAATAATTTACAATTAATAATTCTAATTATCCGATAAAAACACTCGAATTGATAAAAAAAATTCGCGCAGGATTATTCATTAAAAATCGTCCCATCCCCTATCCTTTTCAATCGAAAAATTGAACTAAAAAAACAGAAATTCTCTTCAATGTATATTGGCGCAAACAGCATCTGAAAAGCAGCATTAAATCCTGTTTTCCTTACTCGATCGAGGGCCTGTATTTATGCTGTAAACGGTCCTATCCCCCGCTCCAAAAAAAAGCCCTGAAGAAATCGAATTCCTTCAGGGCCCCGGCAAGCAGTTTGTAAGCGGGATTCTGTACCGCTCCGAAAAGCGGTGCTTATCATTAATCCGGGCCCGGCGTCACCACCGGACTCTAGCGACCTACCCTCCGGGATCGGACGAGCAGCCCTCAAACCCCGGTTTACATGGTCTTTCATCTCATAAGGTTTACCCGATGCCGATGTCACCACCGACACCCGTGAGCTCTTACCTCACGTTTTCACCCTTACCCCGCGAAAAACGCAGGGCGGTTATTTTCTGCGGCACTTGCTGTGAAGTCGTCGTCTCCAACGACTCCCCTTCCCGTTAGGAAGTATGATGCTCTGTGATGTCCCGACTTTCCTCTCCTCGCATAAAGCGAACAGCGATAAGCCCACCGCTTGCCGCTGCAAAAGTACGGATATTATTGACGATTGAGCGAATTAAAATCTTGGGGGTAATTAACGGAATCAGCGCCATAGCAGGTAAAATACAGCAAGCACCAGCTCAAATTGGTAAAACATAGTTTAGTATTCCTCGGAAATAGTATGGCTTATCCGGTGGTGAACACTGCCATACAATCTGGCCGGAACCGGTGATATCAGAATGACAAACAAGAATACACATACTTTTTTTCAAGCGTCTAATAATTATATATCAGATGGATATTCAAAACCTGCTCATTAAAACGCTGATCAAAAACCTGTTGGCCGTTTTTATCATATACACTAAAACCTTGAGAATCGGCTATCCACACATTTCCGGACAATTCATCATAGCGAATTTTTATCGGGCTAACACCTTGTATCGAAAGGAAATCCGTTATGCTTCCATCCTGATAACGAAACCATTTTACCTTATTGGCAGTCAGCAAATAGTATTGTTTCGGAGCGATTTGTACCGCATCGATAAATTCGGCCCCGCTATAGGTAAGCGGCTGTGTAGTCGCGTTATGGTCCCAAATAAACAATTCAATTTGCCCGCCGCCATTATAATTGGAAAATAGCATAAAATCCTTCCCTTCAAAGGGTAAAGCTGCCACCACAGGCCCTTGAAGCACATAATAAGAATAATTCATTCCCGTGGTTCCCAAATGGGTAACCAGACGCTTAGTCTGCGAGGATTTTTCGTACTGGATGCTTACAAAGTTCTCCCCAACGTCAAATACAGCGACAATCCAATATCCGGGAGCCGCCTCCACTGTTTTTTCGATTTTACCGGCATAATTAAACAAGCTGAATTTTTCCGCATAATAATATTGGGCGCTGACCAGATTATCAAAAATGCCCACACCCGTAAAATAGGGAAAGGGCGGATTGGGCTTTGCCTGAATATTTAATATGGTATCACCGGTCTTATAGTCCCACATCGTATAGCTTCCCTGCACCTTCGCACTGACTACCATTCGGTTATGAAAAGAAATATAGGCCGAACCACTATAATCGCCTTGCATACTTGCTTTCAGGCTCTTCTGAAAATTCTGATCAATATGCCATACATTTATGTGATTCGGTGTTTTGGTAATCACCGCAGCGCCCAGCAATTTGCGCATTGGCGATAAAATTCTGATTGCACGGTATTTATATTTCTGTTCTTTTTCGTTTTCCACCCGCACCATTACCTGATATCCGCCGGATTCAATAAACTGTTTGTCATGAATTATGGCAAAACGGACTCTTCCCCCTGTGCTTCCGTTCAAGCCTGAATAGTTGTAATTCGTAAAAACAGGCGAAAAATGCTCATCTACGATACTGATACTAATATTCTTAATGGGGGAAACAGATTTCACATCAACGGCAATCTCTATGGTATCACCGTACGTAAATTGATCATTCTCGGCCGGCAACAAATATTGCACTTCCGGAATATCCACCGTTTCATCCTTGGTGCAAGAATGCAAAAACATCAAAATCAATAATAAAAACGGAAGATATTTGGCCATCATACCGACAAATTTACAAAATACCCGGCAGAATGGCTTTTCTGTCTTTCGGGTATTCGGGAAACCGCTCACGATACCAGCGATGATGATCCAGTGCACGAGGTATCAGATTGGCCATCGACCAGAGGGCGAAAGAAAAAGCCGGCAGACTCCATGCCAGCAATGCCCACCCGCACCATTCAATAATTTCGCCCAAAAGGTTGGGGGCGGAAACATAGCGGTAGAGTCCCTGCTGTGGAATATAATAACCTTTCTTTCCGCCTTTGCGAAGATTCAGGACAATATTGTCGGATTTGATATTCAAATACATACCCACAACAAAAATGCTTAATCCGGCAATAAAACGCGGATCACGATACCAGTCCAAACCATAGTCCGGGGCAAAATTTGCCAGCCAATATCCATTCAGAAAGCCATTCATCACATTAAAGCCGATTCCCAGTAAAACCACCAACACCGGCATTTTCTTACCATTATCATGCAGACGAAAGGGATAAATAAAGGTGCGCCGGAAATAGTGTATCACATAAAGGCCGTAAACCACATAAGCCTGATATGGCAATGGTTTAGCACTACCGAACAAAAACAAACTAAAAGACAGCAAAGCAGGCAATTCCATCACAAACCAAGCCCATTTATTCGGGATACCCGGCCCCCACTTATCGGTGGCATGACGCCCATAAGGAACCTTTAGCCGGAGTAAGATAAAAAACACGATTAACGCTAAAGCCATCCAACCATAAAGGATACTGCAGAAAACTTCCTGATTCATTCCGCTAATATAGAAAATCCTTGCATCAGTCATTATCCACGCTGCCAAAAGCTTATCTTTGCAATATGAAAATCACATTTCTCGGAACCGGAACTTCACAAGGCGTGCCTGTTATCGCTTGCCCCTGCCCTGTTTGCCAATCGACAGATTCGAAAGACAAGCGACTGCGCTCATCGGTTTTAATCGAGAAAGGCGACACAGTTATCACCATTGATGCCGGCCCTGATTTTCGCCAGCAGATGTTGCGGGAAAATGTAAAAAAACTGGATGCCATTTTGGTTACCCACGGGCACAAAGACCATGTGGGCGGAATGGATGATATCCGTTCGTTCAACTGGTTACAAAAACGCGCAATGCCCGTTTATGCCGACGAACTTGCCGCCGAATCCATTCGTAAAGAATTCGCCTATGCCTTTGCCGACGACAAATATCCGGGTGTGCCCGATTTTAATCTGCGTCCGGTCAGCGGTTCGGAAATTAGCATCGGAGAACTAAAGATTACCCCTATTCCGCTAATGCATCTGAAACTTCCGGTTTATGGATTCCGCATCGGGAATTTCACCTATATTACCGATGCCAATTTTATTCCCGAAAAGTCGTGGGAACTACTGCAAGGAACAGAGGTGTTAGTAATCAACGCCCTGCGTAAAGAGAAGCACATCTCCCATTTCAATTTGGCAGAAGCCCTGGAAATTATCAGCCGGCTACAACCGCGGCAGGCCTATCTGACCCATATCAGTCATTTAATGGGTTTTCACGAAGAAGTGAGCAAAGAACTACCCGGAAACGTACAAATTGCCTACGACGGGCTGCAAATTGAAATTTAAGATGGATTACAGCGGCAAAGAACTCATCGTAATTGCAGGGCCGACGGCAGTGGGCAAAACGCGCTATGCCATTGAGCTGGCGCAAAAATACGGCACGGAAATAATATCGGCCGATTCCCGGCAGTTTTACCGCGAACTGCGCATCGGAACGGCAGCACCGACACCGGAAGAACTGGCGGCCGCGCCCCATCATTTTATCGGGAACCTCAGCATACACGATTATTATAATGTATCCATTTACGAACAAGAGGCCCTAAAGCTTTTAGATAAATTATTCGAAACACACAAGCGTGTAATTGCCGTAGGCGGCTCCGGACTTTATATTGACGCTTTATGCTATGGCATTGACGAACTGCCCGATGCAGATGAGGAATTACGGGCTGAAATCAAGCGCCGTTTCGCCGAGGAAGGCATCCGTTATCTTCAAGAGGAGGTAAAACGTCTGGATCCTGCTTTTTACGAAATCGTGGACCGGAATAATCCCAAACGCCTGCAACGGGCACTGGAAGTATGCCTGGCCACCGGCAAGCCCTACAGCAGTTTACGCACCAATCAACGCAAACAGCGCCCTTTCAAAATCAGCAAATATGTGCTCACTATGGAACGCGAGCAACTTTATGACCGTATAAACCGGCGTGTGGATTTGATGATGGAAGCGGGATTGCAGGAAGAGGTGCGTGGCCTGCTCCCCTATAAAAAATTAAATGCATTAAACACCGTGGGGTATAAAGAGCTGTTCCGCTATTTCGATGGGGAAATATCTTTAGACCAGGCCGTAACCGATATAAAAACCAACAGCCGGCGTTATGCCAAACGGCAACTGACCTGGTTTAAGCGTTACGATGATTTTGAATGGATTGAGCGCCCATAAAAAAAACGGCAAAGTTCAAACTTTACCGTTATTTTGTTTTGTTTACTTAAGTTTTATGCGTCCTGAAAATATTTCATAAACTGCACACGCTCAAACATTACCGGATTACTTACGTTCTTCTGGCTTAAGTTCGCGCGGAAATCATCAACGGAAGCATAACCTTTTTTGTTCATCCAGTCCTCAATATCCTTTAGCACTTTTGTAATATGCTCACTTCCGTAAGTCATAATGGCCGAAACCATTTGTGTGGTAGTAGCACCAACCAATAAATTTGAAATCACATCCTCAGCCGTATGAATTCCGGTTGAAGCCGATAAATCAGCCTCCACTTTTCCGGACAGGATACCCATCCAACGCAGGGTATTGGCATTATCCAGTGAAGTGCTCTTTGTCGGGCCGGCAATCAACTCTTCATTTTCAATATCCACTTTCGGAACATAGAACTTATTAAAAAGTACCAGTCCGTTCGCGCCCTCTTTGGAGATAGCCTGCATAAAATTGGCCAGTCCGGAGAAATAAGAACTCAACTTAACAGAAACCGGAATATCCACCGCCGTCAGTAGTTTATTTACAATACTGATATAATTTGCTTCCAAATCCTCGCTGGTCATATTCATATCAGCAGGCATCACAAACATATTGATTTCCAAGGCGTCGGCACCCGCCTCCTGCATTTTTGCGGCAAAATCAATCCATTCATTATCATCATAGCAGTTGATACTGGCAATAACCGGAATATCCACCGCGGCTTTCGCGTTCTTTATTAGGTCCAGGTAATCCTGCACCGCATTATTATTCAGGTAAAAACCCATTTCATTATCAAAATCCTGGTCCGGATTGATATTATGCATAATCTGCTCTTCGAAAAGAGATTTCAACACAACAGCGCCTGCACCTGCAGCAGCCAGTTCTTTAATACTTTCCACTGAATTTGTCAATTCCGAAGCTCCTACAATAATCGGATTCTTAAGCTCCAGTCCTAAATATTTGGTTGTTAAATTTGCCATTCTTTTTGCTTATTTAGAAATTAAAATTAAAGTGCAAAAATAGGGAATTAGACAATGCCTTGCTTATTTTTTTTCAAGCAGAACGAAGCCCGCTCATTCACTTACGCAAGTTTCATTCATTTCCCGATCAAAAAAAAGACTGTCCGGAAAACGAACAGTCTTTTTGAATGATATTTTTCACTTTTCCCTGTCATTAGTCACATCCGCCGCCGCCGGCTTCTTTCTTCTTGCGTTTAATCACCGGCTTGGGAGCAGGAGCATTATTTGCAGCAGCTTTTACGGCTACCGCTTTTTTCTCGGTCCGCTTCTCTCCTTTCAACAAAGGAAAGCTACCGGCTTTTTCGGCATAATTATATGCATGCCAACCTTTAGCTTTCAGCACATTATACATAAAACTGTTGGCACCCCATTTAATGGCGTAGGCATCATAACCGATTAAGCGCAAATAACCGATTACCGTTGAGGCACTCAGGCCTGTATAGCAATACACGGCTATTTTCTTATCGGTCGGCAGGGTTAACAGCTCCAAATCTGTACGCAGGCTTTTCTTAGGCGCATACCAAACAGCTCCGGGCAAATGTCCGGCCTCATACTTATCTTTCGGCCAATAATTGATGATGTAATAATTATCCTTATTGTTCATCACCTCGTCCACACTTACCAGGAAGTCGTCATCAATAGCGTCGGCAGCACGGGCGTTCAAAACACCGCTTACCGTAGTCGCCTTGGTATTAATCTTCGGCAAAGCACCTTTCTTATGCTTGGGCGTACTGGTAGTAACCAAAGCTCCGGCATACTTATTTCCGCCGCTGTTTTTCCATCCTGTAGCGAAAATGCCGTTCCATGCTCCCATTCCGTATTTCAAGGGAAAAGCATTTCCATAACCTTTTCCACGCAAAATACTGGCAGCATAGGCCGATTCGAAACCATCGTTATCGCAAATAACGATTTTATCGTACTGCGAAGCATCCAGGGTATCCAGAAACTTAATTAAATCGGCACGCGGCACATTATAGGCACCATCAATATGACCTTTTACATAATCGTCTTTAGTGCGAATATCAATAACCAAATAGTTATTTTTATTGTAAAACACATCATCCGCTGCCAGCAAATAAGGAGAACCTTGCGCGTTTACATAATCACCGCCACGTTCCAGCAAACCCACAAGAGCTTGTGCCTGGTCGGCGATTGGCAAAACAGCTACATCTACCTTTTCTGTTCTTTTCGGGCTGTTCGTGCAGCTCTGAAACATCAGGGCCGAGCTCAAAAAGAGCAATCCGAGTAATAAATTTAATCTCTTCATCATTAATATCTTTTAATATTCGTGATTAATCACAACCGCCGCCACCGGCTTCTTTTTTCTTACGTTTAATAATCGGTTTTGCCGGAGCCGGAGCTGACGAACTTCCTGCCGACACTGCAGCACCGGCTGTTTCAGCAACCACCTTGGCATAATCGTAACGCGGTTTTTCATTGTTAAACACACCGGTATAAACACTGTATTTGTCCAGCATATTGTTCTTTACGAACGACCAGTCGGCGGGGCAAATCTTAAAATTGTTTATTCCAACCATTTTCAACAACAAACCGGCTTCAATGGCCTGATCTCCGGTAGCACCGTAAAGCACATTCACCTTTTTATTATCAAGCATCACTTCACAGTTGTCACGATTTACCAATGATTTCAAAGGAATATTCACTGCGCCGGGCAGATGTCCCGCATCAAATTCCAGCGGAGTACGCAAATCGATAAAGTGTACGTTGGTGTAGGCCTGAAAGCGAAATACCATATCGGTAAACTCGTCCAGACTCAGTACATCCTCGTTGGTTTCGGCATAGGATAAAGCTTGCCGGGGCGTCAAATCATATTTGGCGTCGCTGGGTGTCTCCCCGCAAGAGGTAAACAGCAGCACTACCAAACTTATACTGAATAATTTTATCAAATTCTTCATAGTTCTAATTTTTATAATTCATACTTAATGAATTAATCGCAGCCGCCTCCGCCGGCTTCTTTTTTCTTACGTTTAATCACAGGCGCTGCGGGTGCAGGAGCATCAGATGACCCTGCCGCAACGGCAGCACTGCCGCCACCAAAATAGGCGCTGGCTGCTTTGCGGAACTCGTAACGTGCCAATTCCTCATCCGAAGCCATAAAATCGGGCTTCTTCGGGCGCATGATGGTTTCCATCCACTCGTTCAAGCCACCACGCATCACATGGTTATTCTTATACCCCATGCGGCGTAAAATCAGCCAGGCCTCGCTGGACATCAGCGATCCGTCGGAATACAACACATTGGTATATACATCCTGATTTAAAACTTCCTCATACTCCTTATCCAGTAATTTCTCCAAAGGAATATTCATAGCCCCGCGCAAACTGAATTTTGCAAATTCTTCGGGTGAGCGCAAGTCAATCAGAATAATAGAAGGATCATTATTGATAATGGCATTGGCCACCTCATCGGTTGTAAAGTACTTATCCCCGTAGGTTGCCCGATCTACCAATTTGTACGGACATATCTCCTTATCAATTTTCTCGAAACGGGGCAATACAGCAACGAAAGCCGCTCCGATAATCATGATAAGAATCATTGTTATATCTCTTTTTCTCATCTCTATTAAGATTTAAAGTTCGTAATCATGTTTGTCGGTAACTTTCTTCTGTATTTTAGTAACAACATAATATACAACTGCAGAAGCAATAGTCATCAACAAGATAAATACTCCCGGGGTTAATCCCAGCGCATCAGCAACATTCACTCTGCCCATATTCGTCATATTGCGCAAATCAGCCCAAAGTCCGTCGTATGTAAGTGAATACCCCAAAATACCGAGGATTACTCCGCCTACAAACACCATGGCATCAATCTTACCGGTAAATGCAGCGCAAACGCTGGTTCCCGGACAAAAGCCGCCAATAATAAAACCAAAGGCCATGATACCGCCACCGATCAAAGTGGGCAGCCAATAGGTTTTCGGATAAAATGTTGCTTGAACATCCATAATGTTCAGTGCATCCAGTAAATATATTCCGATAGCTCCGGTAATGGCAGCCGAGAAAAATACTTTCAGCACAATGAAGTCGTAGCCGTAAAACACTCCGGCCAGTTTACGTGTGTTGGTAAATCCTGCCGCTTCGAGCAAGAATCCGAAACCAACGCCAATGAAGAAACCAATTAAAATATTCAGTTCTTCACTTATTAATCCTTGTGGAAATAAAGGTCCCATAATATTGTATATTTTAATTGATTAAAGCCATAATTTTCTAAAAAAGTACGCCAGGACATAACCGCCGCCAAATATGGCAAACAGGCCGATAAAGCCAGACCACGACAATACGGACATTCCCGACATAACCATACCGGAAGTACATCCGCGGCCCAATTGCGAACCGATACCGAACAAAATACCGCCGATTAAAGCAAAGATTAAACGCTGCTTATTGGTGATATTCGGCCCTTTACCGATTTTCATGGTAAGGCGTCCGAAATAAGCTGCTGACAGAATACCGCCAACAATAACACCGAGGATTTCAAAAACCAGCCAATTCTTAAGAATTGAGCCTTCGCCGGAAACCCTGCTTGAGAAGAACGCGTGGCTTTCAGCGTATTCATGATTCACGCTGTTCACCCCACTGATAACAACGGTTTTTAACGCACCGCTGGCACCAAGGCCCTCACCGGAGAAATAATAGGCAGCCGTCATCAGCAGTCCCATCAATATACCGGCAAGGTATGGATTCATATATTTTCTACTTCTATCTTTCATAATGCTCTAAATTTTTGCTTTTAAAGTAAATTAAATCCGGTAGCCTGACCGCCCCATACCATTACAAAACGGAACAACATTCCACTTAACAAAATCAAGAATGAAGGAATCCAAACCGGTACATGAAAACCGGAAAGCTCCATGATTTCGAGTATGGCCGGGAATACCAGGCCAATAGCAACGATTCCTACCCAGAATACCACGGTATAAGAACCTCCGAGAAATAATTCGGCTGCCTCAACCTGTGCAACACCACCGGCGAGCATTCCCATAAACATGTGAATGATAAAGAACAGCTCGATGGAAATCAGGAATAAGTCAATCTTGCTGTATAGCTTACGCTCCAGCGGATTGTTCGAAATCCACATAATGGCTGCAGCCGCGGTAGAAACTCCGGAAGTAAGAAACAAGGGCCCTAAAATAGCCGTATTCCATAAGGGGCGGGCATTAAAGGCCGAAAGCAGAATTCCGGTATATACCCCGAGAATAATGGCAAGCGGAATTGTCAGATAGGCAATTACACGGCGATTTTCATCAAACCATTTAATGATACCGGGTACAATTGGCAGACCGTTAATCAGGTTATTCGCCCATTTCAACAGGCCAATCAGCTTACATTTCGGATTACGATCTTCCAAATACTCGATAATATCATCCAGATACGAGAGCGGCCATAAGATGGCGGGAATCATAATCACGGACAATGTCCAGGCTCCCCACGACATCGGCGACTCAATACGGAAATTAATCAATAATTGCCAAAAGTATAAAGGATGGTGCAGGTCGATAATCAACAGTATCAAACCAATGATAATGATTACCGGTGCAATTATAGGTGCAACTTTAATGGTAACGGGCATTGAATTTTGCTTTCCTTTCAGATAAAAGAAATTGGCAAAAAATATGAGTCCTGCCGCCAAACCACCAAAGAACAGGTACAGAGCAATCTCTGTTCCCCACAAATGCAAGTGGGGCACTATATGTGGAATCTCTTTTCCACTTACAATTAATTGTTCGTTCATCTTCTTAGAATTTTAAATTTATTTTAAGAAATATAATTGTGGTTTCGTACCGGCTTCAGGAGCTAATACATACCAGTCGTTCTCTTTCAAAGCAATCGATACCGGGCTTTTCGGGTCGTCCAAATCGCCAAAGATGAGGCAGTCGGTCGGACACACATCCACACAGGCGGTGTTCATACCGTTGCTCACACGGTGATCACAGAAAGTACACTTATCAATATATCCTTCCGGATGTACATAGCGGGCATCGTAAGGACAAGACTCAATACATGCACCGCAACCGATACATTCGTTGTGCGTTACCTTAACGATTCCTCCTTCGATTACGTGGCTGGCCCCGGTCGGGCAAGTACGTACACAAGGAGTGTTATCACAATGGTTACAGCGCTCCGATTTGAAGTGCATCTCCACTGTTTCAGGATAGGTTCCGCCTACGGCCTCCACGATCCAGTCGCGGCAAAAGCCCAAGGGAACATTGTTTTCTGTTTGACAAGCAACTACACAGTCGCTACATCCGACACACTTGCGTGTGTCCATGGCCATTGCATATCTCATGATTCAGCCTCCTCTCCTGCTTTTTCCGGTTTCTCGGTAAGGAAGGTAACAAAGTTTGCTCGCATTCCCGTTGAACCTACTACCGGGTCAATCTTAATATTTGAAATTAATCGAATATCACTGGCACCTTTTCCAAAGGCACGGCTCAAAAGCTTTCGATTGTGTCCGAATCCGTGTACCATAAATACACTGTCGGGGCGAACACGCTCGGTAACACGCACCTTGATGCCGAATGTTGAAACCAGTCCGTCCTGA
>CAYUAN010000166.1:0-2095 GCA_964442545.1 uncultured Prolixibacteraceae bacterium
AATGCATCAGGCGGCGCATTTTTTCACCCGTCGGGGTCAAATCATTGGGGCCGACGCCTACGATTACATCCAGGGCTTTGGCGGCTGCCAAATGGTGACTCACCGGGCAAATGCCACAAAGGCGTTGCACCAAAACAGGGGCTTCCCAATAGGGTCGCCCCTGCACAAATCGCTCAAAACCCCTAAACTCAACAATATGAAGTCTTGATTGAGCAACATTGTTATTTTCATCCAGATGTATGGTAACCTTTCCGTGGCCTTCCACCCGGGTTACCGGTTCTATGGTTATTTTCTTTGTCTTTATCATGATTCGTTTTGATTTAATCTCTTAATCATATTTAACAACTTCGTAGGGCAAATCCATTTCCCGGCCTTCGAGCAGGGCTACCAATGCCTCCCAAATAAGGTCGGCACGCGGAGGACAGCCGGGCAGGAAGTAATCGATTTTCACAATCTCATGCGCCGGATATACTTTATCCAAAACAACAGGTAGTTCCTCGTTATTGGGGATAATACGCTTTTTATTCAGCTGAACGGTTGGGCCGTCGCAATAGGCCTCTTCGAAAAGTTCTTTCAAAGGAATACCGTTGCGCATGGCCGGCAGGCCGCCCATTATCGCGCATTCGCCTAATGAAATAAGGATTTTGCAATGCTTGCGGAAGTCTTGCAGTATATGCACATTCTCGCTATTGCAGCATCCGCCTTCGATAATACCTATATCGTATTGGGTGGTAAAGGTCTTTATGTCGGTAATGGGGGATTTTCCGAAATCAACCAGTTCCACGAGGCGCAATATGCGGTCGTCGATATCCAGAAACGACATATGACAGCCAAAACAGCCTGCCAATGATGTGGTTGCAACTAATGGTTTACTCATGATTAATCCTCCATATTTACAGGTTCAACACTATTTTCAATATCGCTGCCGATGGGCGCCAAATCGTATTTCCGTTTGCCGATGGGCGTACGGTAAGCTTGTTCGCGCATCAGGATGCAACCTACCGGGCAATTCTCGCTGGCTTTTATGGCCAGTTCCAAAGGCATATCGGCCGCCATCTTTTTATCTATGCGCACTTCGATATGATTACCGCGATTGATAAAGGCGAAATATGAGCGACCTTGGTCATCTTTAATACTGCGGATGCAGCGTTTACAGCGCACACAACGATTGTAATCGATTATCAAATGCGGGCAGTCGGTGTTTACCTCACGATTGGGGAAACGGTATGGGAAACGCGGCACCATCATACCAAAGCGATATCCCAGGGCCTGCAAATCGCATTCACCGCTGCGCTCGCAAGTGGGGCAGTAATGATTACCCTCGGCAAACAGCAACTCGATCAAGGCCTTACGGATATCCATAACCTCCTCCGTATTGCTTTCAATCTCCATTCCGCACTCTACCGGTGTGGTACAGGCTGTTGAGAAACGACCGTTTATTTTCACGGTACAAACACGGCACGAACCGCAAGGGTTTGTTCCGTGCAAATGACATAGCGTTGGGATATATATGCCGTTTTCGCGTGCCGCCTCCACCAGTGTCTGGCCGTAATCGGCTTCGCATTCTTTATGGTCTATTTTGAATTTTACTCGTTCCATGTTTTCTTTTTTTTTAATGAATTTGTGGTTCACGTCCCACTACCTCACAACTTTCGGCTATGGCGGATTGCATATCGAAACAGGTCTCAAAATCCTTTTCCTTATTGATCAATTCCTGATAAAGTTCCGGGAAGTTGGTCAGGCTGCTGACAATGGGATTTGCAGCGGTTTGTCCCAGTCCGCAGCGACTCACTTTGGTGATTTTGGCCCAAGCCCTTAAATCATCCAAATCAGCCTGCACCCCGCGGCCATTCAATATTTTCACCAATTTATCCCGCATTTGTTGCACCGTGGCACGACAACTGACACAGGAACCGCATGATTCGTCAATAAAGAAATCGGTAAAATTCAGCACCACATCCTTTAGCAAGTTTCGCTCCGATTCGAAAATCATCATTGAACCGCCGGTGGGCAAATCATTGTAGCACAGCTTGTGGTCGAAGTCGTCGCGGCCAATCAGGCTACCCGACGGGCCTCCAACCTGCACAGCAAAGGC
>CAYUAN010000167.1:0-3274 GCA_964442545.1 uncultured Prolixibacteraceae bacterium
TATTAATATACGTTCGTTTAACGTGGAGACACACGATGAGCTGTTTAAGGGAACCGCAATGCTGTACGTGCAAAATACTGCTCAATTGGACGATGTGATTAAGAAATTAAAAAAGATTGACCCGATAAAAAGGGTTAAGCGCCTGTAAAATCTTCCCGGAAAAATTGTGTATCCGTCAATCAGTCAACATGCGCAGGTTCACAAACAAAAATTTTACGATTATTCCTATTTAGTATAAATTTAAATAGGAAATTTTTCTTATTTTTACTGCTTCAAAATAAGCACCAAAACAAACCTTGTCATGAAGGACGATAATAAACAAGAAACTTATGAAACTGTAAAACAGATATTCACGAATTATCTGGAAAAGAACGGGCATCGTAAAACACCGGAACGCTTTTCGATTCTCAAGGAGATTTACAGTAAGGACCAGCATTTCGATATAGAAACGCTCTACGTCCGGATGAAAGAAAATAAGTATCGGGTAAGTCGTGCCACCTTATATAATACCATTGACTTGCTCCTGAACTGCAAGTTGGTGACCAAGCACCAGTTTGGGCACAACAGCGCGCAGTTTGAAAAGTCGTACAAGTTTAAGCAGCACGACCATATTATCTGTGTGGATTGTGGAAAGATTATTGAATTCTGTGATCCGAGGATACAGGAAATTCAGGACTCATTAAAGTCTTTGTTTAATATCGACATCAACTACCACTCGCTGACGTTTTACGCCACCTGCGGAGATAATTGCGATAAAAAAGAAAAGGCTTAACCAATTAGAACTAAAGCATTAAAACAAAAGCATCTGAAACGAATACCGAAAGTTACGGATGCTTTTTTTATGCGGTAAAATTCCTTAATAAATCACTCGTAAATATTTTAAATCCGATGAAATACTATCGGGTTTTCTTAGTAAATTTGAGCCTTTAGAAAAAAATTCAAAATGAAAGTAGATGTACTGCTGGGTCTCCAATGGGGAGACGAAGGTAAAGGAAAGATTGTGGACGTTTTCACGCCCGACTACGATATAATCGCCCGTTTTCAAGGCGGCCCCAATGCGGGACACACCTTGGAATTTAACGGCCAGAAACACGTATTGCACACCATCCCTTCCGGGATTTTTCATCCGGAAACCATTAATATAATCGGCAACGGGGTAATTATCGACCTGAAAATTTTCAAGGACGAGCTGGACAAGCTGCTGGCCAAAGGCGCTGAACCGGAAAAGAATTTGCGTATTTCAAAAAAATCGCATTTGATTCTTCCCACACACCGTATGCTGGACGCTGCTTACGAGCAGGCAAAAGGCAAACAAAAAATCGGCTCGACCCTGAAAGGCATCGGTCCGACCTACACGGATAAAACCGCCCGTGTCGGACTGCGTATCGGAGATATACTTTCCGGTGATTTTAAGGATCGGTACGAAAAACTCAAAGCCCGCCACAAAAGTATCCTTGACACCTACCAATTTGATTTGGCATCGGCCGAGGTGGACGGAATGTCGTTTGCGGAATACGAAAGCGCCTGGCTGGACGCGATTGAAAGCATCCGTAAGATTCCGTTTATCGACAGCGAACATTATATAAATGAGCAATTGGCGGCCGGGAAAAAGATACTGGCGGAAGGCGCCCAGGGCACCTTGCTCGATGTAGACTTCGGCTCCTACCCTTTCGTAACTTCCTCGAATACGGTTACAGCGGCGGTTTGCACGGGTTTGGGCATTGCCCCGCATAAAATCGGCAAGGTGTATGGCGTGTTCAAGGCCTATTGCACCCGTGTGGGCAGCGGCCCGTTTCCTTCGGAACTCTTTGACGAAACCGGACAGAAACTGCGCGATAACGGCCACGAATACGGCTCGACCACCGGGCGTCCACGGCGCTGCGGCTGGTTGGATTTGCCCGCCTTGAAATATGCCATAATGATTGACGGGGTGACCGACCTGATTATCACCAAAGCCGATGTGATGGATGATTTTGAAGAAATAAAGGTTTGCACGGCCTACGAATATAAAGGCAAACGATACGATTACCTGCCTTATGAAATTTCGGACGAGGATATGAAACCGCATTATACCGCCCGCAAAGGCTGGATGACGGATATCAGCAGTATCGCTAAACGTGAGCAATTGCCGGAGGCATTCAAAGATTATATCCGGTTTATCGAAGATGAGGTGAAGACGCCCGTTACGGTTGTTTCCACCGGGCCTGACCGGACACAAACCATTATTTAAGCGAAAACAAATAATTAAAACCAAGCATTATGAAGAATTTTTTACTAGTATTCATTTTCTTTTTCCTGATTACGGGGATTAGTGCTCAAAAACTTGTGGAGACCAAAAAAGTACCCGCCAATGTGCAAAAGCAGTTTAAGCGCAAAAATTCCCGTGCCACCGAGGTGAAATGGTTCGAAGACCGCGATAAAAGGCAGTACGAGGTAAAGTTTAAGGAAATGGACGCCCATTGTAAAGTTATTATCGATTATAACGGATTCATATTGGAAAAGCGCACGGAAACATCCTACAAAAAACTTCCGGAAAAGATTAAAGCAGCTCTGAAAAAGGATTATAAAAAACTGGATTTTGTTTCGGCCGAGAAAGTGGAAAAAGGCAAGAAAGACCGCTACTATTCCATTATTATGCACGAAAAGCAAGGGCGCAAGAAAAAACCTTTGGTATGGGAAATCCAATATAATCTGCAAGGGAAATTCCTGACGGCATACGAACCCGATCGCGACTATGGCGATGAGGAAATTAAAAACGACCGCTACGATGAAATGATGGATGAAGACACCGAAGAACTTCAGGAAACGGTACGCGACGAGCCCGTGGATAAGAAAGATTTACCCACAGCCATTTTAGAGTACCTCAAGAAAAACTATGATAGTGAATACCGCGCTAAAGAGATTTTGTTGAAATACAATTACAAATACGGCCAATACTATTATATCGTCATGAAGAAACAAGGCGAGAAAAGAGAGTTTATCCATTACTTCGACATCAATGGAAAATTATTAAAAAAACGGGAGCGGGATTTGTAATCAGTATATTATAATAAAACACTAAAAAAGCTGTTTGATTGATACCGACAGCTTTTTTAATGAAGGACAATATGGGAATAATTCAGCGACAATCAATCAAAGGAACAATCTATTCCTATATTGGTGTAATTCTGGGTTTCATTACTACCGGTTTAATTTATCCTTTTGTACTGGAGGAAGGCGAAATCGGGGTACTGAAGTTGCTTATGTCCTATTCCGCCCTAGCTGCGCAAATTGC
>CAYUAN010000168.1:0-5716 GCA_964442545.1 uncultured Prolixibacteraceae bacterium
AAAAACAAACCCAGGCCACCGGGCTCCATATCCTTCAAATCCTTCTTCTCCCGCGGCTTGTGCCTGCGCGGGTCGAAGGCAGGCCCTTGATATTCAATGCGGATAAGGCTTTCCGTTCCCTTGCGTTCAAGATTCATAAAAAAAGCCGAGGCCCCGCCATACTTCAGCAAATTGACCACCAGTTCCTCGCACACAAGTTTTATCCTGCCGCAATATGCGGCTTCCAGATTTTGCCTGCGGCAAAAATCCTCCACCAATTGCATGGCCTCTTCCAATGTGTGCAAAGGGCTCTTCATTTCAGATCAACTTCAAAAAGGTTAAAAAACCGGATAGCTTAAAAATCTCCAGCACATTGCCTCCGGCACCTTTTAAATAACTCTGTTTCCCGATGGCATTGGCCGCTTTGGCCGCATATAAAACCACCTGCAAACCCGCGCTGCTGATGTATTCCAGTTCCTCCACATCAATCAGCACATCACGATCCAGGCCTTCCAGAGCAGCCTTAACTTTTTCCGCGGCCTCATCCGAATTTGTGGCATCCAGATAGCCTGACAAACGAATGATTAAGCGATCTTTTTGTTCTATGTTTAACATTATCCTATCTCCCTTTCATCTTTGATTAATGTAATTTTTCCTGTTTTCGGATTGCGCTTCAGGCTGTTCGGTTTTACAATCTCCACCTCCACATCGTAAATCAATCCGGTATCGATCATAACTTTCAGTTCTTTCGAAAGTTTTAATATCCGTTCCCGTAGCCGATCCGAAACATCCTCAAAATGCTCTTCTTTAGCTTCGGCGGTAATTTTCAGGTGATCCTTGCCGCCTTTCAGGCTCACAAGCATCTGGAAATGGGCACTTATTCCGGGGAATCCGGCCAAAGCCGCCGAAATAACATCGGGCGTAATATTTCCTCCCCCGATAATCACGATATCATCGCTGCGGCCCAGAAGCTCCAGTATCCGCGTCTTGCGCCCGCAGGCACATTCGCTTTCCACCCAACGACAAAGGTCACCCACCTCATAACGGATAGTCGGCATCAAGGTGCGCTGCAAATTGGTTACCACCACCTTGCCAACCTCACCCGGCGCAACCGGCTCGTTGGTTTCCACATCCAGAATTTCCACATAGTGCAAATCTTCGTGCACGTGGTGCAAATTGGTTCCCGTTTGATGTTTGCACTGGTAGCCAATGGCTCCCGTATCATTAGTTGTATAACCCGTCGAGGCAATCACTTCCACGCCCAAAACTTTTTTCAGATAGGCACGCGACTCTTTAAATAAATGCTCCCCGCCGGAAGAAATCTTCTTAATTTTCAAATCAATATTATGGGTTTCCACATATTCGGCCACCGACAGCAGTACCGATGGAATCGAAATCAAGGCATTGGCATTAAAGGTAATCAGGTTTTGCACAATGCTTTCGATGCTGTGATTTCCGCCGATGGGCAAAATGGTGCAACCGGCATGCTCCAGGGCCTGATTGTAAGAAACAAAAGACGCCCACATATTTCCGGCAAAAAGCAGATTCGCCACACGGTCGTATTTATCGAAAACCGACAGCGCCAGGCCTTTACCCAGGCGCACCGTATTGAAATGCTCTTCTTCCACCGTGCGGTACACGCTTTTGGGCGTACCCGTGGTTCCGCCGCTGGAAAAGATATAGCCCCCGTGAATATCATCCGTGAGTATGCCGTCTCCGGCAGGCGGCAGATGTTTTTTATAATCCTCGCCCGTCATCAGCGGTAGTTTACGAAAGCCCTCAAAACTATCGAAACGGATGTCCCGGTAACGCTCTTTGAGCAAGGGTGATTTCTCGCGGACAATATCAACAATACGTATCAGGCGGCCCAAAGTCTGGCGGTCGCGCTCTTCATCCGGCAAGAAATCGAATCCGTCGGCTGTGGGGTCGTAGCGCTCCCACAGCGCCTCGATTTGCCAGTCGCTCTCCAGCGTATTGCGGCCCAGCGACACCCAGCGCACCAACTCGGCAATTCCTTTGGAGCCGTCGTGGGGCGTCCCGTGTTTGCGCACCGCCATGCGGCCGATTTCCACAAAACGGTCGGCACCGATTAAAGCCAATTCCCCGGCCAGTTTTTTGGCGCGCTCTTCGTCGGCGAGTATGGAAACCGTCTGAATGTACTGCCCCATCGGCGCCACTATTTCCACCACATCCTCCAGACTGGCGACGGGTTTTACGAATATCGTCCGGTTATGACAGGAAATCTGAAACTCCGGAGATGACTGATACACCACGGTTCCCAGATTATTTTTACAGAAATAATAATCGTCTTTTCCAAAGGCCTTATTCACCTTAGCCATTTCGCGCACCTTGGTTATTTCCACCGCTTCGTCATCATATACGGTTCCCTGCGGAATTTCATCCGCCCAATGCTCCAGTGCCATACCTATTTCGCGCATCATGCGGCGGGCAAAATCTTCTCCCTCGACATATACCGTATGGGGCGACGAACAAGCCGACTGCTCCCACATAATCACATCACGGGCAATCAGGCGGGCGGTTTCTTCTATGCCTTTTTTCCGGGCCTCCTCTTCGTCCACCATCACAAAACTGTATTTAGGACCATACTCAATCAGCTTGCAATGCAAACCGAGATTTTTACGATAGGAACGAATGGTATCGGCTCCGCCATAGGCCACAATGGCATCACATTCCTGCTTCAGTATGTTTTCGATGCTTTCGGTGCCACCTTTCCAGTTTACCAGCGCCATCGCTTTATGCAGCAATCCGGTGGTATCGTGGTCGCGCAAACTCTTGGCGAAAAGCACCGGAAAAACCGGGTCCACCGTGGACATTTTCATAATGTTCACATTCTTGCTAACCAACCCTTGTATCAGGCTGTCCACGCCGCCAACAAACACATTTCCCGCCGAAACGTGGGTGACCACACCCAGCGGCTCCGTCCTGATATAGCCCCGGAAATAATGATTGTACGACCATTGGCTCAAATAATTTTTATCACCCAAATCGGAATACAGGCGTGTCAACATCCCATCGCGGCTCAAAAGCGAAGCCATGGTTTTGATGCCTTCGGTAATCATGGCCTCGCTAAAGCCGATACGTGAAGGCAGAAATTCCAATGCTTGTTTACGATAGGTATAATCCTCGTCCAGCCAGGCATTGGCCACATTATCGAAAATATCGATGATGGTATCAATATCAATGCGGGCCACCTGCCGTGTAAGTTCTTTGGCTTGTTTTACGATATCTTTAACCTGCTGTTCGCTAATGCGTTCAGCTTCTGTCAATGTTCCGAAAATATAAAATTCCATAATCTTATTTTTTAGCGTGATTTATCGTTTTGCACTCAAGAGTTCGGTAGCCGTAATGGCACAGCCCTCGTGTTTTTTAAGGCCTGCACGGCCCTTTAGCTCAATGTATTGGCCATTGCGGCCACAAGCACAGCCCGAGCGGATAACAGCATAATCGGTAGAAAGAATCGAGATAGCCGGTTGCGCCAGATTGTAGGGCGAAACCACTTGCAACAATCCTTTTTCGCCCTCGGGCAAAAGCTCCATCGTACCCGGTTTGCGAGCGAAGGCACGGGAATATACCGGCACGTGAAAATGCTGATGCTCGCAGGTAATATAGGGCACACCGTGCTCCACAAAGCCGTAAACATCGCGAATACGATGGGCGTCAATACCCAGGTATTCGGCGGTAAGCCCGGCAAATTCATCAAAGGGAATGGATTTCTTTTCCGCCGTTTTCCAACCGCCGGCAATGATAATCAGGCTCTCCTCCGGAAAGCGGAAGCGCAGATTCTTTTCCTTCATGTACAATAAGGTGTCGTAGATAAAAGCCGGAAAGCCCACAATGCGCAGCGGGATATCCTCTTTTTGATATTCGGCGAAGGTATCCGTACAGCGCTGCTCGCTAAAAGCAGCCTTGCCCTGCTCATCAGCATCGATGGCGAAGACCTTTTTTCGCGCGGGCGCAAATGTGGAATACATCTGATGAGCATAAGCCGCTCCTTTGCTTTCGGATACCGCCGGCGAATAGGCGAAAATCAGATAATTGACCTCCTGATCGCTTTTCAGGCCGTAGCTTTCGATAATGCGTTGGCGCATCAGGGTCTGGCGGTTGTGGGAAGCCTTATCCCAGGAAATATGACTCTTTTGGCCGCTGGTGCCGCTGGAAGTAAAGGTTGCCTCCACCTCGTCCGGGCTGATGGATAACAGATTATACCACTTAAAAGCTTCTACCAGAAGATGGGGAATCGCGGCCGTGTCGTCAGGAGTTTGCACCCGGGCGATATCAAACAGCTCATCATCGCAAAGTTTGCGATAAACCTCGTTATGCTCGTAATGAAACGCATAGGCCTCCTTCACGGCTTCCACAAATATTTGATCTTTTTCGGGGCTGTGATCCAGCACATCCTTTAGTTCAAAAAGCTTATCTAAATATTTCATTTTGTAAATTTTATATTTTTTCAAACAGATTTCTCAATATTTAAAGCGAACAGCATCTTTTTCCCAAATTCTATTTCACCCGCTTATCATTCAGGCGTTTCACTTTTCCGGTGACGGGACTGCGGGCTAATTTCCCCAGTTCCACAAAATCCACATTCAGCAGCACCATTCCCATCTTAATGCCTTCCCGGATATCGTGCACGCTTTCTTTAATATTGTCGGCAATCCGGGCGGCTGTTTCGCGGGAGCTTTCCACATCCGAAGACTCAATCAGCAGGTTCAGTTTGATGGTTCCGTCCTCGAGATCGTCAATCACAAATTGGTAATTGGCGCTAATGCCGCGTGTAGAGACAAAAGCGGCAAAAGCATCCTCAATCACATCCATCGAGATAAAGGCCCCGCCGATTTTGAAATCGTCACCCGCCCGGCCGCCAATGATAAAGGTGGGGTTGGTATCGCCGCAGGCACATTGCTTGCCCGTCCAGCTTGCCACATCGCCAAGACGATAGCGGATAATGGGTTGCGACAACCGCCCCAGATTGGTAATCAGCACCTCCCCTGTTTCGCCCGTCTTGGCCGGCCGATTTTCTTCGAAATTATACAGTTCCATAAACTGGAAAGCCGCAGGCAAATGGTATTCGTTTCCGGCGCAATGCTCACACTGATAGCCAATCAAACCGCAATCGGCACTGGTGTAGGCCAAAGATTCGATGCGAGCGTTGGGAAATGCCTTTTGAATGTGTTTGCGAATCATATCGCTCATGTGCTCTCCGGCATAGGCAATCAGTTTTACGGAACGCATATCCAGTTTTTGCTGCAAAACTTTATCCGCCAGAATCACAAAGGCCGTGGGCAAGCTCAGCAAAACCGTGGGCTTAAATTCCAGAAGGTAAAACAATATTTTATCAAATTCGATATTGGCCGAAATGGGTAAATGATTGGCACCAATCAGGCGGAGATTGTCGTGCACAGCGATAAACGAGGGCCAAAGGCTACCGGCCACAAACAGGTTGGCCACCGTGTCCTCCTCGCTGATTCCGATTTTGCGCAAAGCATCGGCCTGGTTTTCCAAAAACAAATCCCATTCGTCATAGGTGATCATCGTATAACGCGCCAATCCTGTGGAACCGCCCGTGGAAGTCATAATGGTCTTCTTCAAAGGCATCTCCAGAGTCAGCATCCGCTTCGACTTAGGATAGCTGTTGTTGTACAATTCGTCCTTGGTCAGTATCGGAATAGTCAACCAATCCTCATACGAATTTACGCCATCTATTCCGGCGTATTTT
>CAYUAN010000169.1:0-12210 GCA_964442545.1 uncultured Prolixibacteraceae bacterium
GCTTACGGCCACGGCCTCCAAATCGCCAAATGCGGTATCGCTTTCCTCCATCACCTCTTTGATAAAAGGCGACAGCAGGGTAGAGTGGGAGTTGCCTTCGTCCGTTTCGCGGGCAGCAATGATGTTTCCGTCCTTTGCCAGGCTGACCGAGCAAATTTTCGTTGCGGTTTCTATATTGAGTATAAGCGCCATATCGGGTGCAAAAATAGCTTAATTAGCGGCAAAATAAGCATCCAATCGCGCAATCATTTCCGCCTTGCGTTCTCCGGATAGAAATGAAACTTCAAAGGCGTTGCGTGCCAGTTGATAAAGATCGTCCTTTGTCAGCTTTAGCGCTTCCGCGATGGCGATAAAATTAGCGTTCATATATCCGCCGAAATAGGCGGGATCGTCGGAGTTTACCGTCGCTTTCAGGCCGGCATCCAGCATCTTTTTAATGGGGTGTTTTGTCAAATCGGGCGTTACCTTTAGGGCGTAGTTGGAAAGCGGGCAAACGGTAAGCCCCATTTCGCGCCTTGCCAGTTCATGCACCAATTCCGGATCGTCCAACGAATGGTTGCCGTGGTCGAGGCGGTCGATATGTAAAAGTTTCAGGCTGTCCCACACATATTCGGCGGGGCCTTCTTCCCCGGCATGGGCCACGGCTAAAAAGCCCGATTCCTTTGCTTTTTTATAAACCTGCTCAAACTTCTGCGGCGGATTTCCCACTTCCGACGAATCGAGGCCTACGGCAATCAAACGCTCTTTCCAGGGCATGGCCTGCTCCAGAGTTTCGAAAGCTGCTTCCTCGCTCAGATGGCGCAGAAAACTAAGAATCAACATGCTGCTGATGCCCAGTTCTTTTTTCGCGTCATCCATGGCTTCCAGTATGCCGCCGACAACGGTATCAAAGGCTATTCCGCGCTCGGTATGGGTTTGCGGATCGAAAAAGATTTCGGTATGCAAAACATTTTCGGCATGCGCTTTACGCAGATAGGCCATTGTCAGATCGTAGAAATCCTGTTGTTTAATCAGCACGCCGGCTCCTGCATAATAAATATCCAGAAACTCTTGCAGATTATTGAATTTATAGGCCGCGCGGACTTCGTCCACAGAGGAATACTTTATCTTAATTCCGTTGCGCGAAGCGATTGCAAACATCAGTTCCGGCTCAAAGCTGCCTTCGATATGTATATGCAGTTCCGCCTTGGGCATTTTCCGTATAAAATCGTTCAAATCCGCCATAATTAAAAAAGTTTAAAAAAAGCGGCACAAGGCCGCTTTTTGAAGATTATTATTTAATGTATTACTTAATCAAAGTCATTTCCTCCACCAAATGTGAAGCGCCGCCCAGTTTATCAATGATAAACAGTACATAGCGGATATCCACATTAATGGTGCGCTGAATGGAGTTTTCGAAATAAATATCACCGCTCATGGCTTCCCAGTTGCCGTCGAAGGCAATGCCAATCAGTTCACCGTTGGCGTTCATAATCGGGCTGCCCGAGTTACCGCCGGTAATATCGTTGGTGCTCAGGAAGCAAACGTGCATGGTTCCGTCCTTATCGGCATACTGGCCGTAGTCTTTTTTCTCGTACAGCTCTTTCAGTTTTGCCGGCACAAGAAACTCGGTAGTCGTAGTGTCTTCCTTAGCGATTGCGCCTTCCAGCGTGGTGAAATAATTATAGAAAACAGCATCCTGCGGATGATAGCTTTTCACCTGTCCGTAAGTCATACGCAAGGTGGAATTGGCATCCGGATAGAATTTCTTGTCCGGATAGGTTTTGATTAAACCGTCCACAAACAAGCGTTTTCCTTTTTTCATTTTGCCTTTGATTTCTCCGGTTTGTTTATATAAATCGCGAATGGCATTTACCAGAGCAATAGTCAACTGAAAGCCCGGGTCTTTATCCAGCACTTTCAGCGAAGGATTATCGCAGAAAGCCTGCATTCTTGCCGGATCAACAAAAATGGAATGCTCATACACATAGTCGGTATAGGCGCTGAAATCACCTTTGAACTTTTTGTTGATGTAGTCGATTACGTACTTTTTCGTTTGCTCACCTTTTTTCTCTTTGGTCCAATAAGCCGAATATTCTTTTGAAACATCCTTAAAATACATGCCCATCAGGGTGTTGAACAATTCTTTGTCCGTAGCGAAATCGTAATCCTTAAAATGGTCGGCAATACCTCCGGCGAGTTCGGCCGCCTGATCTTTGATGCTTTGGTCAAATTTAGCTTTTTCGTCTTTTCCTTTTTTCGAGGCCTGCGTTTTCAATGTCATATACAATGAGAAAGCGGAGAAAGCATAGTAAATATTTTCCGCGCCCTGGAATACGGCTTCGTTCATATAAACCAAGGGCAAATTATAGGGTTGTCCTTCGCGATAGCCTTCTTCAATCATTTTCAGGGCATCGCCGTATTTCGCTTTGCGTTCGGGATTGGCATTGGCCCAATTCAGGAAATCCTGCTCAATGGCTTTCTTTTTATCATAAACATGCAAGCGTTTCAGCCCGCGGCTTTGTCCGATAAAATATTTCCAGTAGTTGGCTGTTTGCGCGTATTTGGCCGCGTATTTAATACGAATAGCGGGGTCGGTATCCATATGCTTTTTCATTACTTTCAGCTTATGGTCGCGAATGTTTACAATGGCGGGGTCTGTTTCGTCCAGTGCTTCTTTAATTCCGTAAGAGGTTAAGTAGCGGTCTGTTGAGCCCGGGTATCCCCAAATCATCGTGAAGTCATTTTCTTTATATCCTTTCAACGAAACCGGCAGGAAGTGCTTGGGCTTGAAAGGTACATTGTCTTTGGAATAGGTAGCCGCCGAGCCGTCGGGTGCCACATAGATACGGAACATGGAAAAGTCGCCCGTATGGCGTGGCCACATCCAGTTGTCGGTATCGCCGCCGAATTTACCGATAGACTCCGGCGGAGCACCTACCAGGCGTACATCCTTAAACTGGTTGTACACAAACATATAATACTCATTGCCTTCGAAAAACGGCTTGATGTCCACGCGATAGAGTCCGTCTTCGCTTTTTTCTTCTTTCATCTTGGCGATATTCTTTCGCACGATTTTGTTGCGCTCGTCCTCCGGAGTTTCATCGGTTACGCCGTCCAGAATTTGCTTGGTTACATCGTCCATATAGTTCAGGGTATAGACCGTCAAATCGTGAACGGGAAGCTCCTGTTCACGGGTTTGCGCCCAGAAACCGTCGGTCAGATAATCGTGGTCCACCGTGCTGTTTTCCTGAATGGTTCCGTAACCGCAATGGTGATTGGTCAGGTACAATCCCTGATCGGACACAAATTCGCCCGTGCAGAAAAAGCTCATGGAAACGATGGCGTCTTTCAGGCTGGAGTGATTCACATCGTATAATTCTTCCGCGGTTAAATGCAGACCCATTTTCTGCATATCCACATAATTCAGCCGTTTAATCAGCATGGGCAGCCACATGCCTTCGTCCGGTGGCGCCGTATTGGCTTTTGCTGTAAAGCCCACAAATACAAAGATTAATAGGGCGGCTAATGTTTTCTTTAAAATGCTCATAGTTTTAATTAATTCTA
Source organism: uncultured Prolixibacteraceae bacterium (assembly GCA_964442545.1). Taxonomy (GTDB): domain Bacteria; phylum Bacteroidota; class Bacteroidia; order Bacteroidales; family UBA1556; genus UBA6267. Next base: position 3,547 of record CAYUAN010000169.1, read on the forward strand.
ATTGTGTTATTTGATTTAGGTTAGTTTCTCGGATAATAAGCGCATTTCCACACTGGGCGAGTAATTTTCGTACAAAATATTATATACCGCCTCGGTAATGGGCAGGTAAACCTGATGGTCTTTATTGATTTCCATCAAACATTTCACGGCATAATAGCCCTCGGCCACCATTTTCATTTCGGCCATGGTGGAGCCTACGGAATAGCCCTTGCCGATAAAAGTTCCGAAAGTGCGGTTCCGGCTGAATTTGGAGTAGGCCGTTACCAGGAGGTCGCCCACATATTCGGTATCCATCACCTTCCGGTTGTGGGGGAAGACGTTTTCGAGGAAGCGGCGAATTTCGCGCATGCCGTTTACAATCAGCACCGCCTGAAAATTATCCCCGTAACCCAGTCCCACACACACGCCTGTGGCGATGGCGATGATGTTTTTAATCATGGCCGCGTATTCCGTTCCGGCGATATCGGTAGAGGTTTTGATGCGCATATACCAGGTGGTAAACATATCCGCCATATGCCGCGCCTTATCCTCTTCGAGGAAAGCGATAGTCAGGAAGGACAGTTTGTGCATGGCCACCTCTTCGGCATGGCAGGGGCCGGCGATGATGCCGATATTATTGAAATCAACGCCGTAATTTTTATTGAAATATTCCGCCACAATCTGGTTGTACTCGGGCACAATACCCTTGATGGCGGAAATAATGATCTTATTGTCGAAATTGCTGATTTTTGCTTCTGTGATACTGCTGTGCAGAAAAGCCGAGGGAATGGCGTAAATTAAGATATCGTAGTTGTTCACGATATAGGCCATATCGGTGGACATATCCATTTTTTCCGGAGAAAGTTCCGCATAGGGAAGATAATCCGGATTACGATGATTTTGTGTTACATAATCAATGGTTTTTTGATTACGGACCCACCACCCGACATTTTCAACATTATGCAAAAGCAATTTGACCAAAGCGGTACCCCAACTACCGGAGCCAATTACTGCAATCTTTTTGTTGACCATAATTGTTTTTTAAATTCTGGTATCCGGTTTTGACAAATCCGGAAAATAATCTTCAAAGGTACATTTTTTTGGGAAATGGATATAATTGGAAATAATTTCGGATTAGCGGGTAGTTTTTCTTGGTCTGCGATTGGAATCGGGCAATAGCGATAATTAAATCCGGAAGGATGCCGAATTAATCCGGTTTAAAATATTAATAAACATACGTTCATAACGCCTTATCATTCAAATAAAACAGAAAAAACATCAACCCAAAATATGTAGCTGATTTATATTAGTAATATATATCAATTTTAATACTGATATATACGCATTCCTATACCTAAATTTTATATATTTGCGAAAGACTGATCAAAAGGGGTGTTTTCTATAGCATAAATTTATTTAAGTGCAAACACACATAGCCGGATTTATATTTTATCGCAACACGATTTCCGGCAAGTCCGAGTCGGCTCAATAAGCAAACTATTGCAGGATTTTTATATCCGCCAATACAGGAACAAAATTTAATTTATTAACCATATAAACCAATAAAACATGGCGAAAGTAGTCGTTTTAGGTGCAGGAATATCGGGACATACCGCTGCACTTTATCTTAAAAAAATATTGGGCAAAAAGCACGAGGTTATCGTGGTAAGCCCCAATAGTAATTACCAGTGGGTGCCTTCCAATATCTGGGTGGGTGTCGGTTTGATGGAGCCCAACGAGGTGAAGTTTAAGCTGGCCCCGGTATATAAAAAGCAGGGCATCGAATTCAAGCAGGCGCTGGCCTTGTCGATTCACCCCGAAGGCGGTGAGGGCGGCGAGCGTCCTTATGTGACGATTGAGTATGTTGCCGAGGGCCGCGAGGGCGAAAAAGAAATTGTGGACTATGATTATTTGGTAAACGGAACGGGACCGAAATTGAACTTTGCCGGAACTCCCGGGCTGGGGCCGGATTTATATACCAATTCGGTTTGTACCTACGACCATGCCGCCCACGCCTGGAAAAACCTGAAAGCCGCTTTGGAGAAAATGGAAAAAGGCGAGCATCAAACATTCCTGATTGGTACAGGCCATCCGATGGCTACCTGTCAGGGTGCGGCTTTTGAGTATGCCCTGAATATCGCTTTCGAGGTGGATAAACGCGGACTGAGCAAGCTGGCCGATATCATCTGGATTTCCAATGAGTATGAACTCGGTGATTTCGGAATGGGCGGGGCCTACATAAAACGTGGCGGCTATATTACACCGACCAAGGTATTTACCGAGTCGGTTTTGGCCGAGTACGGCGTGCGCTGGATTAAGCGTGCCGGAGTGTATAAGGTGGAAGAAGGAAAAGCGTATTACGAGCTGCTCGACGGAACCTACCATGAGCAGGAGTTTGATTTCGCGATGTTGATTCCGGGATTTACCGGTTCGCAAATGAAGGCCTATGATAAGAGCGGTGAGGATATTACCGCTAAGGTATTTGCCGCCAACGGCATGATGAAAGTGGATGCCGACTATACGGCCAAACCTTTCGAAGAGTGGAAAGCGTCGGATTGGCCGGAGATTTATCAGAGTCCGCATTACGATAATCTGTATGCCTCGGGAATCGCCTTTGCACCGCCGCATACCATGTCGAAGCCGATGAAGAGTCCCAACGGAACTTCCATCACCCCGACACCTCCGCGTACCGGAATGCCTTCGGGCGTAATCGGTAAGATTGTAGCTCAGAATATCGCCTACCGCATAAAGACCGGCAAGAAAGATCATCCGCACAAAGCCTCGATGACCCGCATGGCCGCGGCGTGTATCGTGTCGGCAGGTTATGGATTTACCAAGGGACAGGCGGCTACCATGACGGTTTCGCCCATTGTTCCCGACTGGGATAAATATCCGGAATATGGCCGTGATATCAACGCTACGGTTGGGGTAATCGGTTTGGCCGGCCACTGGATGAAACTCTTTATGCACTATATGTTTATCTATAAGGCAAAAGCCAAATTCGGCTGGAGTTTGATTCCTGAGTAATTCACTAAATTGTAACATCAAAAAACTTAAATATTATGTCAAATATTCACGAAAGATTGCAGAACAAACCATATACGGTTTATGCTTATGCTACACGCCCGCAGAAAATTACCTTATTCTGGCGCCGTTGTTTGATTAAGCAGTTTTATATGTTTTTCAAACTGAATTTCAAGATTATGATGATGGTGGTAAAAGGGCACTCCTAAGCCGCCATATATGCAGAATTTCAAAGGGCTCCGCGATTATGCGGGGCCTTTTTGTTTTCCCGGGAGGGTTTAAATACGCATTTTTCCCATTTTTAGAAAAAAGAAATCTGCCTACCAGCAGGCAGCCCTGCCGGATTTCTTCCCGATAGAGATGACAGGTACTTTAACGCCATTATCCCTAATGTGGCAGTCCTTCAGCTTGTAAACAAGCTGTTTTGGTTGGCGAATGCTGCGTTTTAGCAACCTTGTAGGGCATATTCCACCTAAGTATTTTTAAAACAATTAGCATTTAAAAGTGTTGATTTAATACGGAGAGCCTACCCGTGCGCAGGCCCGGCCAAACACGGAGGCGGGCGGAAGATTGTTTGGCCTTGATTTTTGCTTACTTTTTATCAAGAAAAAGTAAGAAAGAATACAAAAAGAAATCATGCCATGCTATATAAAATCCCATAGAAGCAGAAAATACTAATAGCGCACCAAAATGAAAATTAACCCGAAGCCGGACAAATATTCCATCATTAATCCCCAATTCTTCCCGTTACATTCGAAAATATCCTAATTTTAGGAACTTTTAAAAACAGATTAAATTAATCACATTAACACTCAAAACATGAAAAAAATATACTTGATTCCGGTTTTGCTACTAATTGTAAACCTGATCAATGCGCAAAAGATTGACCGCTTGTTCCGCTTTCCGGCGACCAACGGCAAGCAAGTTGTTTTTACCTATGCCGGCGATTTATATTCGGCGCCCATTGGCGGAGGCGTGGCACATCGCCTGACTTCCGACGCGGGCTACGAGATGTTCGCCCATTTCTCGCCTGCCGGTGACAGCCTGGCCTTTACGGCTCAGTACGACGGTAATACCGAAGTATATAAAATGTCGTCCGGGGGAAGCACCCCCGTTCGCCTGACCTATACCGCCACCTTGCATCGTGATGATGTGGCCGACCGTATGGGGCCGAACAATATCGTGATGGCCTGGACACCTGACGGTAAAGAGATTGTATATCGCTCGCGCAAACAAAGTTTCAACTCCTTTGTGGGCAGCTTGTTCAAGGTGTCGCGCAATGGCGGTATGTCCGAAGAATTACCCTTGTCCACCGGCGGTTTTTGTTCCTATAATGCCGACGGCAGCAAACTGGCTTTTAACCGGGTGTTTCGCGAATTCCGTACCTGGAAATATTATAAAGGCGGTATGGCGGACGATATCTGGATTTATGATTTCGAAACCAAAAAAGTGGAAAACATTACCAATAATATCGCCCAGGATGTATTCCCGATGTGGCACGGTGATAAGATATTTTTCCTGTCGGACCGCGACCGGACGATGAATCTGTTCGCCTACGACCTGAATACCAAAGAGCTGATGAAGATGACGCAGTTCACCGAGTACGATATTAAATTTCCGACAATTTACGGGGATTATATCGTATTTGAAAACGCGGGTTATATCTACAGCTATTTTATCCCGGAGCAAAAGCTGAGCAAGATTGAAATCACTGTTGAGAACGATTTTCTAGGTGGCCGTACACAATGGGTGGATGCCTCCAAACGTATTCGCGGCATTTCGGCCTCGCCGGCCGGTGAGCGTGTGGCGGTTTCGGCTCGGGGCGAAGTGTTTAATGTGCCCGTAAAACAAGGCGTAACCTACAACCTGACGAAATCATCGGGAGCACACGACCGCAATGCCCAATGGTCGCCCGACGGAAAATATATCGCCTGGCTGTCGGATAAAAGCGGGGAATATGAGATTTATATGCAAAAGGCCGATATGAGCGCGGAGGCCGTGCAACTGACCAATGGCGGCACGACCTATAAATTTGAATTTGACTGGTCGCCCGACAGTAAGAAAATATTGTGGAGCGATAAGGAAATGAATCTCTTTTATGTGGATGTAAATACTAAAGCGGTAACCAAAGTGGCCCATTCCAAGACCTGGGAAATACGCACCTATAAGTGGTCGCCCGACAGCCGCTGGATCGCCTATAGTGATAATGACGGCAAGGGCATGGACAAGATTTTTATTTACAGCCTGGAGACTAAAGAAACCAAGCCTGTTACCATGGGTTGGTATGATGCCGGAAGTCCGGTTTTCAGCGACAACGGGAAATATCTGTTTTTCTCATCGGCCCGTATTTTCAATCCCATTTACAATGATGTGGAATGGAATTTCGCCTATAAAAACATGAATAAAATTTATTTTGTTACCCTGCAGAAGGATACGCCTTCGCCATTCGCCTATAAAGATGATGAGGTGAAAACGCCGAAAGAAGGGGAGGACGCTAAAAAGGATGAAGCGACAAAAGAAAGCAATGGGAATAAGAATATCAGTATTGATTTTGACGGTATTGCCGACCGTGTGCTTGCCCTGCCCGTTGATCCCGGTTATTACTGGGGCATCGACGTAGCCGGCGACGTGGTATATTACGGACAATATAAATTCGGTTCAAAGGGTTCGGACTTTAAATGCTACGACCTTAAGGCGCAGAAGGAAACCACGCTGGGCAAGAATACGGGTTTCCAAATTACCTCCAACCGCAAGAAGATGATTATTTCGCAAAATGGTAAATTTCAGATTATCAATTTGCCGAAGGCGAAAGTGAAAATCTCCAAGCCCATCGCGATGAATGATATGAAGCTTTGGGTGGACAAGCATGCCGAGTGGACACAAATTTATGATGAGGCCTGGCGGCAAATGCGCGATTTCTTCTACGATCCCAATATGCACGGTGTGGACTGGCAGGCGATGCACGACAAATACGCGGTGCTGTTGCCCTATGTGAATCATCGTAATGATTTGACCTACCTGATCGGGGAATTAATCGGGGAGCTGAATATCGGCCACGCTTATGCCGGTGCCGGCGACCGCCCGAAAGTGGAGCGGATCTATACGGGCCTGCTGGGCGCCAAGCTGACGAAGGATGCTTCGGGCTATTATAAGATTGAAAAGATTCTGGACGGGGAAAACTTCCGCAAGAATTTGCGCTCACCTCTGAAAGAGGTCGGACTTGATATAAAAGAAGGTGATTTTATTGTGGCTGTGGACGGTGTTTCCACCGGGGAAATGGACGATATTTATGCCGCTCTGGTAGGCAAGGCCGATAAGCTGATTACCTTAAAGATAAACAGCACGGCTTCCGAATCGGGTGCCAAAACACTGGTGATTAAACCCATTGCCGACGAGGCGAAATTGTATTATTACAATTGGGTGCAGCATAATATAGATGTGGTAAACAAAGCGACCAAAGGCCAGGTGGGCTATATTCATATTCCGGATATGGGCCCCGACGGATTGAATGAATTTGTAAAGCATTTCTATCCGCAGCTGAGCAAAAAGGCGCTGATTATTGACGACCGCGGTAATGGCGGCGGTAATGTTTCGCCCATGCTGATTGAGCGCTTGCGCCGCGAGATTACCCGCGCCAACATCCTGCGTAATCAGGAAATACCCACGCAAACACCGACCAAAATGATGCTGGGGCCTATGGTGCTGCTCATTAATAATTATTCGGCTTCGGACGGAGATTTGTTTCCGTACAGTTTCCGCAAGCATAAGCTGGGTAAGATTATCGGCACGCGTTCCTGGGGTGGTGTGGTCGGTATTCGCGGCTCCTTGCCCTTTATCGACGGCGGCTCGATGACCCGGCCTGAGTTTGCCAGCTATTCTGCCGACGGCAAAACATGGATTATCGAAGGCCACGGAGTGGAACCCGATATTGTCGTGGATAATGATCCCGCACGCGAGTATCAAGGCATCGACGACCAGCTGAACCGAGCCATCGAAGAGATATTGAAAGAATTGAAGAATTATCAGCCCCTGCCACCGCCACCGCCTTATCCTGATAAGTCGAAGTAGGGGGAAGAGGATCGCCCGGATTAGTGTATGCGAAAAGAGGCAGGTTCACAGGAGCCTGCTTCTTTTTTATCCATCGGATGGGTGTTTCTGTATTGATATTTTAATGGAAGTGCTTGAAAATAATTTGCGCCTTAGCTGTTCCGATAACAGCTTCCAGAGCTTTCAAATCCGCCTCCTTCACCCGCTTTACCGATTTAAACTTTTTCAAAAGGGCCTTGGCCGTGGCCGGGCCGATGCCCTTGATTTCCGACAGCTCAGTACCAATCAGTGATTTGCGATGCTTTTTGCGGTAATGCGTAATGCCGAAGCGATGCGCCTCGTCCCGCGCCTGCTGGATAATCTTGAGCGTTTCGGATGTTTTGTCAAGATAGAGCGGCACGGAGTCGCCGGGGAAATAGATTTCTTCCAGTCGCTTGGCAATGCCGATTACGGTAATTTGGCCGCGCAGGCCCAGTTCCTCCAGGCTTTTCATGGCGGCACTCAACTGTCCTTTACCGCCGTCGATAATAATCAGCTGGGGCAGGTCGGCCCCTTCTTCCAATAGCCGTGCATAGCGGCGCCGGATAATTTCCTCCATAGAGGCGAAATCGTCCGGCCCTTCCACCGTTTGGATATTAAAATGGCGGTAGTCCTTTTTGCTGGGCTTGGCATTCTTAAACACCACACAGGCCGCTACCGCATGGTCGCCCTGCATATTCGAGTTGTCGAAACATTCGATATGCTTTGGCGGAATTTTCATCCGCAAATCCTTCATCATACGTTCCAGTATGCGCTTGCTGTGTCGCTCGGGGTCGGTAAGCTCACGCTTTTTACGCACATCCAGGCGGAAAAATTTCACGTTCCGCTCCGACAGCTCCAGCAGTTTCTTTTTATCGCCCCTTTGCGGAACAGTAAAGATCGCGCCGGGCAGTTCCACCTCTAATTTTAGGGGAACGATAATCTCTTTGGAATTGGAGAAAAAGCGTTTGCGGATATCGATAATGGCGTGGAGGAGCAAGTCGTGCTCATCCTCATTCAGCCGCTTTTTCAGTTCTACCGAATGTGCCTGCACTACGGCCCCGTTGATTACTTTCAGATAATTCACCCAGGCCTCGTTTTCGTCGGATATGAGAGAAAACACATCCACATCTTTCACGGTAGTGCTCACCACTATCGACTTGCTCTGATAGCGCTCCAGTAAATCGATTTTCTCTTTTACGGCCTGCGCCTTTTCAAACTCCATCGCCTCCGCGTAGCGCATCATCACCGCCTTCAGGTTTTTCTTTACGCGGTGAATATTGCCCTTCAGAATTTCCTTAACCTCTTTGATGTATTCGTTATACTCCTCTTCCGTTTCTTTGCCCACACAGGGCGCATTGCATTTCCCGATATGATGCTCCAGGCAAATATCGAATTTCCCCGCCTTGATATTCGCGGGGGTGAGCTTCAGTTTGCAGGTACGCAGCGGAAACAATTGCCTGATGAGGTCCAGCACGGTATGCATCATTTTGCCCGAGGCATAAGGGCCGAAATATTGTGAGCCGTCGCGAATCACATGCCGCGTGCTGAACACCCTCGGAAAGGGCTCGTTTTTCAGGCAAATCCAGGGATAGG
>CAYUAN010000170.1:0-3750 GCA_964442545.1 uncultured Prolixibacteraceae bacterium
GGCTAAAAACGGAGTGCAGGTTCCTTTGGGCGAGTTGGCGGATATACAATATACCCGCGGGCCGCAGCTAATCAAAAGTGAGAATACATTTTTGGTGGGTTATGTGATTTTCGACAAAAAACCGAATTATGCCGAGGTGGATGTGGTGGAAAACGCTCAGGCTTTTTTCGACCGCCAAATCAAGGAAGGCAATCTGGAAATTCCCCCGGGCGTTAATTATAAATTTACGGGTAACTATGAGAATCAGATTCGTGCCACCAAGCGCTTGCTGATTGTTATCCCCATCGCCTTGATGGTTATTTTCCTGATTCTTTATTTCCAGTTTCGGTCCGTTATCGGAGCAAGCTTGATTTTTACAGGAATACTCGTAGCCTTCTCCGGCGGATTTATCATGCTGTGGCTTTACGGCCAGCCCTGGTTTATGAATTTCAGCATGGGCAGTATTGACATGCAGACATTGTTTCAAATCTCGCCCATCAATCTGAGTGTGGCCGTATGGGTAGGTTTTATCGCCCTGTTCGGAATTGCCACCGACGACGGAGTGCTGATCAGTACCTATATAAAACAGATTTTCGATGAGCGAAAGCCCGCGACGGTTGCCGAGGTTCGCGCCTATATTTTGGAAGCAGGCCGAAAACGTGTTCGTCCGGCAATTATGACCACGGCCACTACTTTAATCGCCCTGCTTCCGGTGCTTACTTCTACCGGTAAAGGTTCGGATATCATGGTTCCTATGGCCATTCCCATTTTTGGCGGAATGTTTATCGCTACGCTAAGCATTTTTGTCGTGCCGGTTTTATACGCATTCTGGCAGGAACGATTATTAAAAAACACGAAAGTAAAAGGAGAGGAGGTTCGTCATGAAAACTAAAATATTATTAAGCTGGTTCGTACTTATTTCCTTCTTTGCGCAGGCGCAAATGATGCAGGATTCGAATCTGCTTGTTGTGCATTCCGGACGGCAAGCCTTGAACAGCTACCTGAAAAAGGCGGCGGAGAATAATCCGGGTTTGAAAAATCGTTTTGGCGAGTATATGGCCGCCATTAAACGTGCCGATCAGGCGGCAAGCTTGCCCGATCCGCAGATAGCCTTCGGATACTTTATAATGCCCGTGGAAACCAAAAACGGATCGCAGACATTTAAGTTGTCCTATAATCAATGGTTCCCCTGGTTTGGTACTTTGGGCAATCGCGAAGATGCCGTGCTGCATACGGCTAAATCGAGCTATGAGCAGTTCGAAGAGCAAAAGTCCAAACTGTTCTTCGATGTAAAAACCGCTTATTTCGAGCTTTATTATATTCAGAAAGCACGCATGATAACCAAGGAGAACATACGTATTCTGGAGAGTTTTAAGAATATGGCCTTGATAAAAATCGAAGCGGGGAAAGCTTCCGCCGTGGATGAGCTGCGTGTGGAGATGCAATTGGCCGATTTGGAAAATAAACTGGCGTTCCTGAGCGACCGCTGGTATGTGAATCTGGTGAAGTTTAATAAGTTGCTGAATATCGCTCCGAATACAAGTGTACAAATTCCGGACAGCCTTTGGACGGATGATTATTTACTCACATACCAGGCCGTACGGGATAGCCTGAAGGCGAATAATCATCGTTTGTTGAGCTTCGATCATCGTATGCAATCCTATAAAAAGCAGGAGATGCTTGCCCGTAATAACGGTTCGCCAAACATTCTTTTAGGTGCCGATTATATTGGTATTAAGGATAATGGCGGCGGAGTAAACAGCGGAAAGGACGCCTTATTTGTAAAGGTGGGGCTGAGCATTCCCATGTACCGAAAAAAGTACAGCAGTGCCATTGACGAGGCCTTGTTGATGCAACAGGCGACGGAAGACAGTAAGCAGCAAGAGGAGAATGCCATGGAAGTGCTGATGGAAAAGGCTTATGCCGATTACCTGGATGCGCGACGCCGGCTCCTGCTTTATGCCAAACAATCGGATCTGGCACGCATGGCGGTTCGGATATTGCAAAGTGAGTATTCCACTCGCGGAAATAATTTTGAAGAAATATTGCGTATGGAAAAAGATTTGCTCACATATGAGTTGGAAACTCAACGGGCATTGGCCGATAAACAGGCTGCCATTGCTTTTATGGATTATTTAATTGGAAAATAAAATATTTGTGTCGATTTGACACCTAAAAATAAGCGTTATGAGATTTAGTAAAAGAGAAATAATAATAAGTGTATCGGCACTGATAATCGGTTTGATTATCGGAAAATTCGCCCTGGGTACGCATAATGAAGAAAATGAAGAAGGGCACAATCATAATTTGGAACAGCTAACGGAAAACGGGATTACAATCTGGACCTGTTCCATGCACCCGCAGATTCGCCAGAGCGATCCGGGTAATTGCCCCATTTGCGGTATGGAACTTATCCCTGCCGATAATACGGATGCGGAGGAAGAAGCATCAGACCCCAATGAGATACAAATGTCGGAGGCGGCCATTAAACTTGCCGAAGTGCAAACTGTTCAGGTGAAACGCGGTATTCCCGACAAGTCTGTTTTCCTTTTGGGTAAGGTGCAGGCCGATGAGCGTAATATTGCCGAGCTTACCGCGAGATTCGGCGGACGCATCGAGAAGCTTTTTGTGAATTACACAGGACAGAATGTGCAAAAAGGACAAATGCTGGCTACGATTTATTCGCCCGATCTGATTACCGCGCAGCGTGAACTGCTGGAAGCTTCCCAATACAAGAAAGACAATCCCTCATTTTACCGTGCCGCACGTACAAAGTTGAAGTTGTGGGACCTGTCTGAACAACAGATTGACGACATTGAGAAAAAAGGGGAGCCCAAGACCTATTTTGATATTTTATCACCCATTTCGGGAACGGTAACACGCCGTGATGTGGCGGTTGGGGATTATGTGAAAGAAGGCAACCCCTTGTTCGAAGTGATTGATCTGAGCCGTATTTGGGTAATGTTTGACGCTTACGAATCGGATTTGCCCTGGATAAAGAATGGGGATGAAATAAAGTTTAGCCTGCAATCGCTGCCCGGAAAAACCTATTCGGGCAAGGTAAGCTATATCGATCCTTTTATCGATGCGCGAACCCGTGTGGCCAAAGTGCGCGTTGAAATGGCAAATCCCGGACTGATGTTTAAGCCCGAGATGTTCGCCAATGGCATACTCGACTCGAAAATTTCGGCTAAGAAAGATGCCTTGTTGATTCCGAAAACGGCCATACTGTGGACAGGAAAGCGTGCCGTGGTTTATGTTAAGGTACCGAACCGCAAGAAACCGACCTTTATTTACCGTCAGATTTTACTGGGTCCGGAAGCTGGTAATTTCTATGTGGTTGCCGACGGGTTGAAAGAGGGCGAGGTAATCGCGACCAATGGAGTGTTTAAGATTGATGCTTCGGCGCAGTTGGCCGGCAAAGCCAGTATGATGAACCCTTCGGGCGGAAAAGTAAATACGGGCCATAATCATGGCGGAAGCACTATGACCGACGAAGAAATGGCCGCAATGAATGAGACCGAAGCGGATAAGCAAAAGAAGGCGGATGTACAGCCGACGGAGCAAAAAGATCAGGAAATGGATATGGAAATGGATGAGGCGCCAAAAAAGGAAGCCGACTCGGATATGAAATGTGAAGCCGGAAAATGTGGCCAATAACACGGGCATGTTACGGAATAAATAAAGTTAAAAACCTAAAACCTAAAAGATATGGAAACGCTGATAACAATAGAAAACCTTAAATGTCACGGATGTGCCAATACCATTAGC
>CAYUAN010000171.1:0-8278 GCA_964442545.1 uncultured Prolixibacteraceae bacterium
AATTCCGATTTGGATTTGGATTTGACATTTTCAAATAAATCCCTCAATAAAAACAGAACCTGATTATCAAGGAGGTGCCGGATGCTCTACCCTGCTTCCTTTCACAATACTCAGGCCTTTTTTTAATAAAAACTATGGGACAGCCTCAATCGCGGCCCGCAAATCTTTGGCGCGCACCCCGTCAAAGGTACTGAATTCCTGCACATCGCGCCCGGTAATTTCCTTGGGAATATTTTGCAAAAGTTTATTGAATTCATCCTCCGTAAGCGACTCGATAAAATCAGCAAATTCATTGCGATCACCTGCGGCGATATAAGTGTAATGCATTTGCACTATTGCTTTAAGCATAGGCAAATAGGGTTGCAAATCGGTGGTTGTCGATTCCGCTTCGCTGTCAATCCAGGCAACAGGCACTTTATAAACCGAATCATTTTTAATCAAGCTTGTACGCAAAAGCAACTCAATATCGAAGGCAAACTTTCGTTCAATCATATTGTCGATAATTTCGGGAACGATACTGCCCTTGAAGGCCTTAAATCCGCATTGGGTATCAATGATATTATCCAGATTGGGAATCAGACGTTTCCACAAATAAATAAACAGTTTTCCGCGATCGTTGCGGCTGCCTTGCTTCACCACTACCGAGTCGTGCTCGCGCCGTGATGCAATCGCCGATAGCATGCGCTCCTGTTTCAACGGCTCAATAAGGAGCATCAACTGGCCCAGATGTGTAGAGAGGTCGGCATCGGTATAAACCACAATATGATTCGGGTCGGGATGTTTCAAAACGGCATCCCACATACCATACACAATGGAACCGCCTTTCATGCTGTCCGCAGTTGATTTTAAGCCCTTGACAGGCGGCAATTGCATCCGTATGGCATCCTCAAGAAACAATACCCTAACATAATTTTGCAATCCTTCTTTATCAATTATCTGCTGCGCAATACGGCCACTACCCTCCGGGCATCCGTCGTCCACAACAAGCAATTCCCACCGAACATTGGGTTTGTCGCCAAACAGCCAGTTAATCTGTTGCACCTTTCGCCTCAGAAAATCCTCTCCATTTGGATGTTCCGTATTTTTCAGTATGCGATGATTTTCTTTATAAACGGCAAAAACTACGGAAATAAAAAGACGTTCCTGATAATCGCGGCTCAATAATTTGGATTTGGCCAGTTTCAACACCAAAAGGGCAAAAATAAATTGCCCGGCGGTATTTTGAGGAATCAGCTCCGCCTCCAAAAAGGCGATATCCTCAAAACCGATTCCTTCATCAATCAGACGATCCACAGCGGCAAAAATATCGGCACTGTGCTGCTCGTTTATCAAATCCGGTTTGGGCGGGTTATTCTTTATTATTTCATTTATGAGCGTGCGATATTTCATGGTCTTTCCTGTTAGTTTTAATGATAAGGTAAAGATAATATTTTACCGGGTATTGAAGCCGTTTACATACAAAAAACCGCCGAAAGCTATATCCCGGCGGTTCCTTGTTTTATACTGCTCGTGCTTAAATCTTCGATTCTACAATCTTCAAAATCTCTTCTTCGAGCAGGGCTGCGCGATTTACAATATCCTGTCCGCGACTGATGATGTCATTCACAAAATCCTTATCCTCCAAATCGGCGGTATTGATTTTTACATTCAGGTAGGCACCTCGCACTCCGGCCATTGCGGCCAACGCGCCAACGCCTGCATCGGTAACCGAATTGGGATTTCCAAACTCAGCCATTGCCTTCATTACCTCCATCGAATCGTAGCACAATTCCATGGTCTTGAAGGGAACTTCAATGGCATATTTGGTAGCATCCTGAATGGCCTGTTTGCGGGCGGCTTTATCTTCCTCGGTTTTCTTTGGCAAGCCGAAAGCATCCATAATGCGGTTGAAAGCATTGGTATCTTCATCCACCATTTTCAACAGCTCATCATGATAATATTTGCCTTTTTCGGCCCATTCGGAAAACTCCTCCCAACGATCGTCCCAGCCACGCTTATGCGAAGAAAGGTTGGCCACCATAGTTCCCAAAGCAGCTCCCATAGAACCCATATAAGCGGAAATGGAACCACCGCCCGGTGCCGGTGACTCGGAAGCTGTTTCTTCCACAAACTCTTTCAGGTTCATGTCAATCAGGCGCTTCTGCTTGTCGTCTTCAAGGATGTACTCAATAATCTTTTTCTTGGGTTCAAATGGATATAAATCATCCAATCCCATTGATTTAACGGCAATCTTTATCAATTCTGCGTCAGACACTCCGGTAGAGCGTTTTTGCTTACGCAAGAAATAACGGCCGGCATCCAGAATGGCTTTCAGCGGAATCACGCCGACAATCTCGGTACCGCTCACACGAATGCCGCGTGCCTGCGCCCGCTCACTCACGGTATCAAAAGCCACATGCAAAGGAGTCTCTTCAATATTGGTCATATTCATAGAAACCTGTGCAATGCCATACTCGTCGATAAACCAACCGATTGCTTTGGTATGCTTCAGCAAACCGGGTTCCCAAACCTTATTTCCTTTTTCGTCGGTAATAATCTTTCCTGTAAGCTTTCCGCCTTCCCGCTTTACACGGCCCTTTTCACGCACATCAAAAGCGATGGCGTTGGCGCGGCGGGTGGAAGTAGTATTCAGGTTGAAGTTTACGGCAACCAGGAAATTACGGGCACTAATGGCTGTGGCTCCGCTTTTGGCTTGTTTTTCACTCCAGGTATTGGGACCGTAATCAGGTTTCCACTCTTCGGTAACCACACGATCGGCCAGCGCTTCGTACTCGCCGGCGCGGCAATTAGCCAAATTACGCCGTACTTCGGAAGTGGCCGCATTTTCGTAGCAATACACCGGAATCTCCAGCTCCTCGCCTACACGCTTGGCCAGTTTGTGCGCCAACTCGGCCGTTTCTTCCATACTAATATTGGCAACGGGCACCAAAGGACAAACATCCGTCGCCCCAAAACGCGGGTGCGCACCGCTATGCTTGCGCATATCGATTAGCTCCTGGGCTTTTTTAATGGCGTTAAATGCCGCCTCCAAAACCTCGTCCGGAGTTCCCACCATCGTAACTACGGTACGGTTGGTAGCCTGTCCCGGATCCACATCAATCAATTTAACACCCTCAACCTTTTCGATCTCGGCGGTAATCTGATTAATCACGTTCATATCGCGCCCTTCGCTAAAATTGGGCACACATTCGATTAACTTCTTCATATCTTGCTGTTTTTATATTTTTTCTTCTTGCTTCAAAACGAACTGCGAATATAATGTGATTTTAGCTTCGGTGCAATGGCGTAAGCGAAAAATAATGGCGGGTAGATTTAACTATGACATAGAAATTTCTTAATCTTAAAATTCCACAGTGGAACAGTGAAACTATCCAAAAACTTATATGAACTTATATTCCTTATATGGTTCCAAAAAATCTTTGTGCAGCTCTGTGTCTTCTTTGTGCCCTTTGTGTAACAACTCCTTAATTATCCTTAATTTCTTAATGTTAAAAAAATCCGAAAAGATTTCACAGAGGAACACAGTGAAAGTGTCAAAACTTATATATCCTTATATGCCTTATATGGTTAAAAATCAGCAAGAAACCCTCAAAATTCATCATCATACTCATCCCCTTGCTGCTGGGAATTCTCATATTCATCCACCCAATACTCCCAGTCACCATTATAATCGGGATGATCGGTAATCCAGTTGTACATATCCTGATCCTCCTCCCGCACTTCAGATGGCAATGGCTCCTCACTTCCGTATGGGTTTTGGTAGAGTTTAATATTCTTGTCGGACGAGACATTATTATCATTTTTATGTGGCGGAATATATTCATACTGCTCTTGTTGATAGTGCCGGGTATTAGTTCTTCGCGGCGCATCATCATCAGGGAATAATCCCACGATAAAACTTCCCACAAGATATAGCACATATATTCCCCCTGACCAATACATGACTTCCTTAAAAAAATTGCTGTTTGGCGTATCTGTCATAGCTTAAATAATTGTTCCGTTTAATATAACCGTATCCACTTTGTTATCTCCGTAGGAATAAGGCAAATAATGATAAGTAGGCATCGGCTTGCTCAACCACAGGTTCGCCCGTTTGCCCACGGCAATGCTGCCCAGTTCATCACTAACGCCCATTGCATAGGCCGTATTCAGTGTGGTCGCGTTGATTACCTCCTCCGGCAACATCTTATACTTAATGCTGCCCATAGCGGCGATAAGCTGCATATTGCCCGAAGGCGAAGAGCCCGGATTGAAATCACTGGCCAAAGCCAAAGGCAAACCGGCATCAATCATCTTGCGGGCCGGGCCATATACCATGCCCAAAAAGAAAGCCGCTCCGGGCAACATCGTGGGCATCGTTTCACTGTCGAGCAAAGCTTTTATTTCGGCATCTCCCGTATATTCCAGATGATCTACCGACAGTGCGTTATACTTGACACCCACCTGAATACCACCCGAATAATCCAGTTCATTGGCATGAATTTTCGGACGCAAACCGTATTCGGCGGCGGCAGCCAAAATACGATCGGTTTCTTCAACCGTGAAAAATCCTTTATCACAAAATACATCCACAAAATCCGCCAGTTTTTCCTCTGCCACACGCGGTAGCATCTCCTTGATTACCAAATCCACATAGTCACCCTGGCGGCCTTTATATTCAGCCGGAACGGCATGAGCACCAAGGAAAGTGGCCCGAATGGTCAAAGGAGTATTTTCTTTCAGGCGGCGAATCACCCGCAACATTTTCAGTTCATCTTCGACCGTAAGCCCGTAGCCGCTTTTAATCTCTACGGCACCCGTTCCCATCGCGATAATATCATTGATACGCACCAGGGCCTGCGCATATAAATCGTCCTCAGATGTTTGGTGCAGAAGCTTGGCGGAATTAAGGATTCCCCCGCCACGTTTGGCAATTTCCTCATAGGACAAGCCCATAATTTTATCCCGGTATTCCACCTCACGACTTCCGGCATAAACCAGATGGGTATGTGAATCCACAAATGAGGGGAACAGCATTTTGCCCGTGGCGTCTATGGTTGTTGTAATATCCTTATTCTGCGGATCCTTATCCAGTTGTTCCATCAATCCGAATGAGGCAATCCATTCCCCGTCCGTTAAAAGATAGGCGTTTTCAATGGTTTGCAGTTCTTTCATCCGGTCGCCCGAAACCTTCAATTTGTTTTCGGTATCTACGGCGATTAACTCTTTGATATTCTTAATCAGGATTTTCATTGCGCAATGTCTCGTTCAGATTAATTTGCGGCAAAGATACGAAATCAGGTCTTGAAAGACTTTCGGATTATTGTTAAGAATTCTATAAATTTTACTCATGGTATTATATTACTTGTCTTAATTTTCAAACTGGTGAAATTTTTCTTATAGCCAAAAGCTGTTTACGCATTTTTGAATACCGGAGCTTCGCGCTTTCCATTTTATAAAATTGTATTTTTACCCCATGCAAAACAGCGATTCAATGCAACTACCTGCGAAACTCCTTTGGATTCCTTTGGTGATTATGGTCCTTGCCGCAGGGGTGTTTTCCAACACTTTGGAAAACGATTTCGTAATGGGATGGGATGACGAATTACAAGTTGTTAATAACACTGATATTAAAGATATTACATTTAACAACCTAAAGAATATATTTCAATCCTATTATGTGGGAATGTATCAGCCGTTATCCACCCTCACTTACGCCCTGGACTATCAAATTTGGGAACGCAATCCCAGGGGATATCATCTGACCAATCTGTTTTTGCATCTGATTAATATCCTGCTGGTTTTTATCTTTTTTTACTATCTGAGCGGCAATGTCGCTATTCCTTCTGTGGTCGCTTTATTATTTGCTGTCCACCCGATGAATGTGGAGAGTGTGGCCTGGGTATCCACACGCAGCAATTTGCTGTATGCCGCTTTTTATTTGTCGGCCCTGATTGCTTATTTGTGGTATTTACGAAAACAAAGCTACGGGCGATTAAGCATTGTTTTCATCCTGTTTCTGCTTTCCCTTTTTTCAAAAGCGATGGCCATCACCCTGCCTTTTGTCTTGATTTTATTGGATTTATATACCGGCAGAAAAATTGATCGCAAATCCTTACCGGAGAAAATTCCCTTTGTGGCTTTAAGTGTTTTATTCGCTTTTATCGCCTTCGATGCCCGAACGGAAGTCTCCCACCTGGGTAGTTTCGAGCAACTGTTCTCCCCTTTCGAGCAGTTAATACTGATCACCTCATCCCTTATGTACTATTTGTGGGCGCTGGTGTATTTCAATGATTTGTCTCCGCTGCATTATTACCCCCGCATCAATAATCCCGCTGCTAATCTGGATTGGTATTATTATGCCGGCGCTGTCTTATTCGTCATTT
The DNA here is from genome assembly GCA_964442545.1 of uncultured Prolixibacteraceae bacterium. Classification (GTDB taxonomy): domain Bacteria; phylum Bacteroidota; class Bacteroidia; order Bacteroidales; family UBA1556; genus UBA6267. The sequence continues at coordinate 6,366 of CAYUAN010000171.1, forward strand.
TTGCCGTTTATGTTATCATCCTGATTTATCAGGCCATACGAAAGAAATCCGGAAAAAATCCTGTTTTGTTCGGGCTCTTGTTTTTCGCATTGAGCATATCCGTTGTGATTCACTTCGTGCCTATCGGCATGCAAATCGTGGCCGAGCGTTACGCCTATATCCCTTATCTGGGCCTGTTTTACATTTTTGCCTTCTATGTAGCGCGCATGCAAAACAAGAAAATACAAAAAGCCGTATTCGCGGGAATCGGCCTGATGGCTATAATTATGAGCCTTACAAGCTATCGCCAAAACCGGATTTGGAAGAATACAGACAGTTTGATGCATTCGGTTATCATAGAAAACCCAAAGGCCTGGCATGCCTATCTGGTGCGCGCCGACGGTTTCTATCTGCAAGGCAAATACCATGAAGCCCTTCAGGATTATGAAAAATCATTGGAATTAAAGCCCGATTTTGATCGTACCTACGTCAATATCGCCAATGTTTACGCGGCCCAAAACCAATACGATAAAACTATACAGTATTTGAATCAAGCCATTGCCCTAAACCCCAAAACGGCACAATCGTGGTTTAATCGCGGCCAGGCCAAATTCAACCTTAAAGATTATCAGGGCGCTGTTCAGGATTTTGATAAGACCTTGGCACTAAAACCGGATCAGGCATTAGCCCTGATGTATCGTGGAATAGCAGAGGCCACTTTGGGCAATCTGAGGGACGGATTACAAGATTTAAAAGCCGCTGTCCGCATAGCACCCGGCACAGCGAAAGCCCAATACGCTTTGGGTGTCGCCTTGTTGATGAATAAGGAATACGCACAGGCTGTCAATTCATTTTCCCGCGCGTTACAATTAAAAGCCGATTATCCCGAAGCCCTGCTCCAAAGAGGAATCGCCTATATCTATTCCGGGAATACGAAGGCGGCATGTATCGATTTCCGCAAGGCTTCGCAATATCCTCAGACACAGAAACAGGCGATGTCCCTACTGGGCAAGTATTGCAATTAAGTTCGGCTCTATATCCATTTTACCAATGGGAAATCCTGACGATGCGGGAGCAACTCGTGTTTCGGGAATACCCGGAAGGCGAAGTTCACCACACCCGACTTGGGCAGCTGAATTTCGCAGCGGTAAACCGCCACATCATCCATCACCTTTACCAGTTCCATCGGGAATACTTCGGTAATGCGCTTCACCTCTTCCTCCGGTTTGTCGCCATGTACCACTTCTACCCCGATATGCTTGGGATCCAATCCATTCAGGCGCAGACTTATTTCCGCGGTAAAGAGTTCTCCCAGACTTAAGGGACGCACACTCGAATCAGGATAATTCACCTTCAGTATTTCGATATCGCTCCACTTTTGAGCCACCTCGTGTTTCCATTGTACCAGTTCGCGGGCCAACTTATAATCATCGGCTTTAATCCGCTTGGAACGGCTGATCTGCGGCGTATAATACTTTCGGCAATAGTCGTCCAGCATACGTTTCATGGTGAAACGAGGCGCAATCTCGGCAATATTCTTTTTCACATACTGAATCCATTTGCGCGGCAGTTCATTATCCTCACGCTCGTAGTACAAAGGCGCGATTTCATCTTCCATAATCTGGTAGAGCATCGAGGCATCCAATATATCCTGTAATTCCTGATCGTTATAGGTGCGGCTCTCGGGCAAGGCCCATCCGGCGCCTTCAACATAGCCTTCAGCCCACCAACCATCGAGCACACTAAGATTAAGCACACCGTTCATCACGGCCTTCTCGCCGCTGGTTCCCGAAGCTTCCAGGGGGCGTGTCGGATTATTCAGCCACACATCCACCCCGCTAATCAGGCGTTTCGCCAACGCGATATCATAGTTTTCCACGAAAATCACCTTGCCCACAAATTGCGGCATCTTGCTGATTTCCACAATGCGTTTA